>CAMDRL010000055.1 GCA_945906835.1 Rickettsia typhi | reverse complement strand
ACCAAATCACCAAAATTTCCAAATTTACCAAGAAATTTACCAAAAATTAATCGAATTTGACTCAAAAAAATAACAAAATTTCCCAGTTTTTGGGTTGCAAAAATTTTTGAGCTTAGGTTTTTTAAAAAGTTAGATTTGCAACGTCCCCTATATTGCTTTTTGGCAACTCGGTTTAGTTTTTTGAGAGACATATGATTTTTGGAACAGCCCAGGAGTTGGAAGCAGCCTTTCAAAAAGACTTTGTGGAAATGAAAAAATCAGGTGGAAGTTGTGTTACTAAGGACGCAGGTAGGAATACCAAGTTCTAATAAAAAAGGTAGTGGAGGAGGTGGCTCCATAAATAAAATGATTGAAAAGGGTGTTTCAGGAATTGTAATTGTTCGATATGCTAAATAAAACTTAAATATGATTGATAAAAAAATTATCCCCAATTTAATATCTTTTGTTATTTCAGCTTTATTTATTGTGCTGTTTATTTTTTTATTACCATCAATTTTGATTTTGGTTGGAGCTTTGGTAATATTGATGATAATTGCTGCTTTGGTGTTTAGATTCTTGATTTATAAAGGGAAAATCAAGATGAATTTTGTTTATAGAAATGAAGATTTTGGAAGTGAAAAAGATGATTTGGAAGAAATTCACGAAATGAAAGATGTGACAAATAGCGTTAGATCGCCTCATTCATCTTGAGCGAAGCGAAGGATCTCTTTTTTTAGCCTAAAGAGATGTTTCGCTGCGTTCAAGATGATAAAGGGGATATTAAAAATTAATCCTCATCCTCTTCAACTTCTTTTCTCACCTGTTCTTTATATTTTTCCATCTCATCCATCACATCATCCTTATCCTTATATTTAGAAATTGCCAATTTACGACGAGATTTTAGTTCAGCTAAAATCTTTTCGCAGGCATCATCAGATGTAATTTTGAAATGTTTGTATAAATCTTCTGCTTTACCAGAAGCGCCAAAAGATTCCATGCCAATAAAAATTCCTTCTTTACCAATATAACGATACCAACCATGGTCAATACCAGCTTCAATGGCAACTCGTAAAATATTTTCTGGGCCTAAGACTTTGTTGCGATAAGCTTGATCTTGATTCTCAAAAATTTCATAACAAGGCATTGAAACAACTCTTACAGCCAATCCGCTTTTATGTAATTTTTCTTTTGTTTCAACGGCAATAGTAACTTCTGAACCGCTGGCAATTATTACCACATCAGGTTCAATATCAAGAGCAGTATCTGAAACAATGTAAGCACCATATCCGCATACGCCAGCATCTTTAGTGTAAGAATTGCGTAAGAAAGAAACATTTTGTCTGGTCAAAATCATGGCTGACGGAGTTTTCTTGCATTTCAAAGCTTGTTCAAAACAGCCAATAGTTTCTTGGGCATCCGCTGGGCGAAAAACATTAAGATTTGGAATTGCGCGTAAAGCAGCCAAATGTTCAATTGGTTGATGAGTTGGACCATCTTCACCAAGACCAATTGAGTCATGAGTAAAAATATAAATAACCTGCAACCCCATTAAAGCAGCAAGTCTAATTGCTGGCTTCATGTAATCTGAAAAAACTAAGAAAGTCCCACCATATGGTAAAAAACCGCCATGAAGTGCAATACCATTCATTAAAGCTCCCATCGAGTGTTCTCTGATTCCGTAATGAATATAACGACCAGAAAAATCATCTCCAGTGATTGATTTAGTATGAGAAGTTTTGGTTAAAACTGAGCCACTTAAATCAGCAGATCCGCCAATAAGTTCAGGAAGTTCAGCGGTTAAAAATTCAAGAACATTTTGTGAAGATTTGCGAGTAGCTTGTTTTGGTTTTTCTAAGAAAACCTTTTGTTTAAAGGCTTCAAGTGTCTTTTTAAAATTCTCAGGAAGTTCATGTTTTAAAATTCTTTTTAAATCAGATGATTTTTTTTCATCTAATTTTTCAAATTTTTCTTCCCATTCTTTAAAAATTTTGTGAGATCTTTTTCCAGCTTCTAACCATTTTTCTTCTAACTCTTCAGGAATTACAAATGGTGCATGTGGCCAATTTAATTTTTCGCGAGTTTTTAAAGCTTCTTCAGCGCCAAGAGGTGAGCCATGAGATTTTTCTGAACCAGATTTATTTGGCGAGCCATAAGCGATGATGGTTTTACAATCAATCATCACAGGTTTATCAGAAGTTTGAGCTTTAGTTAAAGCATCTCTAATTTCATCGGCATTGTGACCATCAACTGTAAATACATTCCAGCCGCAAGCTTCAAAACGCATCTTCATATTTTCAGAAGTGGCAATAGAAGTGTTTCCATCAATTGAGATTGAATTATCATCCCAAAGTAAAATCAATTTATTCAACTTTAAATGACCAGCAATTGAAATAGCTTCTTGGCTAATTCCTTCCATCAAACAACCGTCTCCTGCAATACAATAAGTTTTGTGATTAATTAAATCGTCGCCTAATCTTGCAGCCAACATTCTTTCGGCAAGCGCCATACCAACGGCATTTGCAATGCCTTGTCCTAAAGGTCCTGTAGTAGTTTCAACTCCTTCAATATGACCATATTCAGGATGACCAGCGCATTTTGAACCAAGTTGGCGGAAGTTTTTTAGATCATCAAGATCAATATCTTTGTAGCCAGTAAGATAAAGCAAAGAATAAAGTAACATTGATCCATGACCAGCAGATAAAGCAAAACGATCACGATCTAACCACTGCGGTTTTTTAGCATCAAATTTTAGAAATTCTCTAAAGAGAATTGTGGCAACATCAGCCATTCCCATTGGCATTCCGGGATGTCCAGATTCTGCTCTTTCAATAGCGTCGATTGATAAAAATCTAATACAATTTGCCATTTTTTTGGTCAATTCTTGATCAGTTTTTTTCATGTTTTTTGGAATTTAATGAATAGAAAAGTGGAGTTTTATGTTATGTTTAGTTGCTTTTTTTGTTAAGATATTAAAAATTAGATGCTCTTTATGAATAAAGTAAATGGTTTTTTTTAAAATTTAAAAATTAATTTGATGTCTAGTAAAGCTAAAAAATATAAAGGTGAAACTTATCCATTATTCAAATTGTTGCCAAATTTAGTTACCCTCGCAAGTATTTGTGTTGGTCTGTCGGCAATTCGTTATGCAATTCATGGCAATTTTTACATGGCAACATCATTTGTTCTACTGTCTGGTTTTATGGATGGACTTGACGGAAGATTAGCAAGATTCTTCAATTCAAGCAGTGATTTTGGCGCGCAGCTTGATTCTTTAGCAGATTTTGTTAATTTTGGTGTAGTTCCGGGTTTTGTGATTTATATGTGGGTTAATACTTTTCAAGATATTAAAGGTCTTGATTGGGCATTAGTATTATTTTTTGCAATTTGCAGCGCAATTCGTTTAGCAAGATTTAATGTAGATTTAACTAAAGAAATCAAAAACCCTATTTTAGAAAAATATTTCTTTAAAGGCATTCCTGCTCCATGTGGAGCTGCAATGGCAATGTTGCCAATGGTTTTATTTTATGAATTTGGCTACGGATTTTATGCTAATCCGTTATTTGTATTAACTTATGCTGCCACTTTGGCAATTTTAATGGCAAGCCGCGTGCCAACAATTTCAATTAAAAAAATTCCAATTAGAAACGATTATGCTTATTTAACTTTAATAATTTTAGGCTCAATTATCATTGGTCTTATTACCAATACTTGGATGACTTTATCAATTGTTGGAACGGTTTATGCCATTTCAATTCCTATTACAATTTTTACTTTTATAAGAATTGAACTTTCATCAAAAAAAGTGGGAAAATAATGCCTAAGAAAAAAGTTTTAGTTTTAAATGGTCCAAATCTTAATCTTTTACATAAAAGAAACAAAGAGATTTATGGTGATAGCTCTCTTCCTAAAATTGCTGGCGAGTGCAAAAAACTTGCTAAAGAGCTTGATTTAGAAGTTGTTTTTCAACAGTCAAATAGTGAGGGCGAATTAGTCACATTCATTCAAGATGCTATTGAGCATTTTGATGCAATTATCATTAATGCTGCCGCTTACACACACACTTCAATTGCAATTAGAGATGCTTTAGAAATGTTTGATAAACCAAAAATTGAACTTCATATTTCCAATGTTTTTAAAAGAGAAGAATTCAGACATCATTCTTTGTTAAGCAATGTTGTGACAGCAGTCATTTCAGGGCTTGGTGTTGACGGATATTCAATCTCTCTTTTAGCAATAAATAACCTTATCGATTGTAAATAATTAGTATGATTCCTTTAAAAATTTCTGAAATTTCTAAATCATTTAATGATAAAATTGTTTTAGATAAAATTGAATTTTCTGTCAAAAAAAATGACATATTTGGTTTTATTGGTTTGAACGGAGTTGGAAAAACCACTCTTATTAAAATTATTTTAGACCTTTTAGATCAAGATCACGGCGAAGTTGAAATTTTTGGTGTATCAAGAGTTTTGCCTGAAAGCAGAAAGAAAATTTGTTATTTACCAGAAAAATTTCAGCCCAGTCAACATCTTAAAGGTGTTGAGTTTGTGAAGTTTGTTTTAGATTTTTATGGTAAAAAATATAATCCAGAAAAAGCTAAAAAAATTTGCGAAAATCTTGATTTGAAATTTGAAGTTTTGAAACAAAAAGTTACTAAATATTCTAAAGGTATGACACAAAAGCTTGGTCTTTTGGCGGTGTTTTTATCAGAAGCTGATTTGGTAATTTTAGATGAGCCAATGAGTGGGCTTGATCCAAAGGCAAGAATTGCTTTAAAGAAAGAGTTAATTGCTTACAAAAAATCTGGCAAAACCATATTTTTCAGTTCGCATATTTTATCCGATATGGATGAAATTTGTGATTCAATTGCAGTTTTAAATAATGCAAAAATTGTTTACGAAGGAACTCCAAAAGGCTTTAAAGATAAGCATGAGGAAGATAGTTTGGATAAGGCGTTTTTGAAAGAGATTGGGGCGCTTAAATAGTGTTTTTCCCCTCCTTATGAAGGAAGGGTTAGGGGAGGTGCTCGTCATAAATTCTGATTAAATATTATATCAAAAACACAAATCACATGAACCAAAATTCCAAAATCTACATCGCAGGACACCGCGGAATGGTTGGTTCAGCAATAGTAAGAGAACTACAAAAACAAGGTTACAACAACCTAATCACCAAAACTCACGCTGAACTTGATTTGCTTAATCAAGCAAAAGTAGCAGAATTTTTTGCTCAAGAAAAACCAGAATATGTTTTTTTAGCCGCCGCAAAAGTTGGTGGTATTGAGGCTAATAGAGTTGAAATTGGAGCTTTCACTTACGAAAACTTGCAAATCCAAAATAACATCATTCATAACTCTTATTTAAACAAAGTTAAAAGACTGGTTTTTTTAGGAAGTTCGTGCATTTATCCAAAATTATCCAAGCAACCAATCAAAGAAGAACATCTCTTAACTGGTGCGCTTGAACCCACAAATTACGGCTATGCGATTGCAAAAATTGCTGGCGTAAAAATGTGTGAAGCTTATCAAGACCAATATGGATGCGACTTTGTTTCTCTAATGCCAACCAATCTTTATGGCATTAACGATAATTTCGATTTAAAAACCTCTCATGTGTTGCCGGCTTTAATGCGTAAATTTCATGAAGCAAAAATCAATGGTCAAAAATTCGTAGAAATTTGGGGCTCAGGAACGCCAAAAAGAGAATTTTTATTTGTTGATGATTTGGCAGAAGCTTGTGTTTTTGTGATCAATAACAAAGAAGCAAAAGGTTTAATTAATGTTGGAGTTGGCGAAGATTTAACTATCAAAGAATTAGCGCAATTAATTCAAAAAACAGTTGGTTTTGCAGGTGAATTAAAATTTGATTCAAGCAAGCCAGACGGCACAATGCGCAAATGCATGGATGTCTCTAAAATCAATAATTTAGGCTGGAAAGCTAAAGTTTCTTTAGAAGATGGAATTGCTAAGGTTTACGAATGGTATCTAAATCAAAGAAGTTAAATATGGATATGGCATTTCTGCGTACGCAATATCGTAGTAAAATTTTAGAGATAGCAAATAAATATAAGGCGGAAAATATTAGGATTTTTGGCTCTACGGCGAGAGGTGAAAATACCAAAGATAGCGATGTGGATTTTTTGGTGCATTTTAAAAAGGGGCATCATTACTTGATGAATCTGGACTTGATATTGAGTTAAGAGAGCTGCTTGGTTGCCAGGTAGATATAATATCTGATAGGTCTATAAGAAATGAGTTTAGATCCTTTGCTTTAAAAGAAGCAGAGGCTTTATAAGTATATCGTTGAAATTATTGCACAAATGGACCCCGCACTTTTTGCGGGGTCCATTTGAAAACGCCATGGTTCTCTATTTTAAAAACTGTAAATAGAATCAATATTTGATATAAAATGAATTCATTAGATCTAACAAATTTCTATTCAGGGAAAAAAATATTTCTCACAGGGCATACTGGTTTTAAAGGCTCATGGCTTGCTTTGTGGTTGTCGCAGATGGGTGCAAAAGTTGTGGGTTTTGCCTTTAAGGCAGATGAAGAAAGTTTATTTAATTTGGCAAAAGTTGAAGAGGCTACAGTAAAATCAATCATCGGTGATATTAGAAATGAAAAAGAAATTGCTGCGGCGGTAAAAGATTTTCAGCCAGAAATTATTATTCATATGGCAGCTCAGCCTTTGGTTCGCCAATCTTATTTTGATCCTTTAGAAACTTGTCAAACAAATGTAATTGGTTCGCTTAATGTTTTTGAGGCTGCCAGAAAATCTGGCAGCGTTAAAGCAATTCTCAATGTAACAACTGATAAATGTTATGAAAATAAAGAGATAGATCATCCTTATAAAGAAGAAGATCCAATGGGTGGCTACGACCCTTATTCATCAAGCAAGGCTTGTGTAGAAATTTTAACTTCTTCATATCGCCGTTCTTTTTTTGAAAAAGAAGGGATTTTTATTGCCTCAGGGCGCGCTGGAAATGTTATTGGCGGTGGTGATTTTTCAACTGATAGAATTATTCCCGATATTTTTCGCAGCGTAAGATTGAACAAAGAAGTTGAAATCAGATCACCAAATGCCATCAGACCTTGGCAACATGTGTTAGAGCCACTTTACGGTTATTTGCTTTTAACAAAAAATCTTTTTGAAAAAGGTAAAAATTTCTCCACAGCCTATAATTTTGGACCTGATAATGACGAAGAAATTAATGTTGAAAATTTGACCAAATGTTTAATTCAAAAATTAGGAATTGGCTCTTATAAAATATCTCCCGATTTTATATTGCACGAAGCGGGAATTTTGAAACTTGATAACTTCAAAGCCAAATCTAAATTGGGTTGGAAACCAAAATTAAATTTTGACGAAACTATGAAATTTACTGCTGAATGGTATAAAAACTATATTTCTGATCCTGCGAATATAAGAAGCATAACTTGTGAACAAATAATAAATTTTTCTGAAAGATAAAATGAATATTTCTAGTAAAGAGTTGGTTAGCATTGGTCTTTTGATATATAATGCTGAGAAGTATTTAAAATTTGCAATTGAATCTCTTCTTAAACAGGATTATGAGAATTTTGAAATTGCAATATCTGATAATTGTTCAACTGATAAGACTGAAGAAATATGTAGATACTACGCCACACAAGATAACAGAATTCGTTATCATAGAAATTCGGAAAATATTGGTGCAGCCAGAAATTATGACTTGGTATTTCGTTTATCTAGGGGAAAATATTTTGCTTGGGCTTCATTTGATGATATATGGCATGAAAATTTTATATCAAAATGTGTATATCATTTAGAAAAATATCCTAATGCTGTAATGTGTGCTCCGGCGATAGAATTCATGAATCCAGATGGTTCAATTATAACTGAAGGAGATCTTAGTTTATACGATAATTTTAGTACTTTAGGAATGAATTATTTACAAAGGTTTAAAGCTTTGTTGTTAAGAGAAGGATGGTATTCAATATTTGGTTTAGTTAGAAGAAATTATTTAGAAGATATAAAAATAGATCGTTTAAATTATGGAGCTGATGTCATAATATTGTCAGATTTAATAAGGCAGGGCGATTTTGTAAAATATCCAGAAAAACTTTTCTATTATAGAAATTTTCAAAACAAAACAGAGTTAGAC
>CAMDRL010000054.1 GCA_945906835.1 Rickettsia typhi | reverse complement strand
TGTCATTTAATTTTTGTCATTCCCACGAAGGTGGCAATATCCACTTTCAGTTTTAAGTAAGAACTTGATTCCAGCCTTCACAGGAATGAATAATTAGAAACTTCCCAAATACTGCTTCAAAGATTCTTCCCACTTGTCACAAATTTCACCATTATCCATTGCTGAAAATTCAGGTCTTTTGGCGGGAAGACGAAATTCGCTGGTCTTAGCTGGAATCACCTCAATTTTAATTTTGCTAATTTCAAAAATTTTCTTAGCGAAATTATACCAATTTGTTGCTCCCAACCCACAAATATGGTAAATACCAAATTGAGATTTTTCTTCGATTAATTTTTTAATTCCTAAAGCCAAATCATAAGTCCAAGTTGGACAACCAAACTGGTCATCAACAACCTTAACCACATTATTATTTTTAGAAATATTAAGCATGGTATTAACAAAATTTTTGCCATTCTTACCATAAAGCCAGCTTGTTCTTGCGATGTAATGAGATTTATTTTCCTCTATTACATGCTTTTCACCTAAAAGCTTTGAAGCTCCGTAAACATTGATTGGATTGGTTGCATCAGAAGGAAAGTAAGGAGATGTTTTTGTGCCATCAAAAACATAATCAGTGCTGATAAAAACTAATGGGATGTTTTTTTCATTGGTGGCAATTGCCATATTTTTTGCACCAATGGCATTAGCTTCAAAAGCTAGATTCTGATTGGTTTCAGCATCATCAACTTTAGTGTAAGCGGCTGCATTAATTACAAAATCGCAGGGATTTTTTTCAAGAAAATTTCTTATTTGATTTAGATCAGTTAAATCAAAACTTGTTCTATTCGCTTTAACAACATTGTAGCCCCAATTGGAAAATAAATCAGCAGCTTCACTACCAAACATGCCATCAGCACCTGCTATTAAAATGGTTTTAGTCATTTAGAAGTTCGCTTTTAAATCTTTAAGAAATGGCAAAATTTGATCTTTTGATGAAACGATAGGATTTTTAACTTTCCAATCAATCGCTAAATCAGGGTCATCAAATCTAATACCTTGTTCTGATTTTGGATCATATTCTGCCGATACTTTGTAAGAAACTTCCGCCTCTTTTGACAATACAGAAAAGCCATGAGCAAAGCCTTCTGGCACATAAAGCATTAATTTGTTTTCTTCAGAAAGATTAATTCCAAAAGCTTTTCCGAAAGTTTTTGACGATTTTCTTAAATCAACCACGCAATCAAAAATTTCACCTTTAATACATCTTACTAATTTTGATTGCTGTTTTGGACTAACTTGAAAATGCATACCCCGCACCACTCCATAAGTTGAATAAGAGTGATTATCTTGTAAAAAGTTATCTTTGATTAAACCTTTTTCAAAATCAGAATATTTGTAGCTTTCATAAAAATGACCGCGTTCATCGCTGAATATTCTTGGTTTTATTATTGCCAAATCGGCAAATTCATTTCTGGTAAATTCAAAATTCATGATATTGAAATTCAATTATTGTTTGACTTAAAAAGAAGCTGCATGCTAGATAGCACTTGTTTTCTATCAAGTATAATTACCAAAATTTCTAAACAAGTGTCAGCAAAAGAAGCAAAATCCTGTATTGTTATTCCTGTTTATAAAAAGATTTCTGATGCTTGCGAGATATTGTCTCTTAAACAAGGATTAAAAGTTTTTCAATTCCATCCAATTATTTTTATTTGTCCCAATTCTTTTAAATTAGAATGGCTGGATGAATATAAAAATCTTCATCCTAATATAAATTTCAAACAATTTGATAATAATTTTTTTAAAAGTACCTTGTTTTACAACAGATTACTTTTAAGAGCTGATTTTTATAAGAAATTTTCTGAATATGAATTCATGTTAATTTATCAGACTGATGCTTATGTTTTTGAAGATAAGTTAAATTATTGGTGCAATCAAGGCTTTGATTATATAGGCGCACCTTGGTTTAGAAAATTTGATACTAGTGGCAAAGAAAAGGAATTTATTGAAAATGCTGGAAATGGCGGTTTTTCTTTGAGGAATATTACTAAAATCAATAATCTGATGCAAAGAAAACTTACTTTAATTCAAATGCTAAGCCTAAGAAATATTTTAGCAAATTCTCGCATTAAATCTAATAAAAATATCATTTTTACTATTGGATTTTTTACTAGCTTCTTTAGTAAAAATAACTCATTTAGTAAGGTTTGTAACTATATTTGCAACAATGCCAAAGCTCCTAATGAAGATTATTTTTTAGCATCAACATTTCCTAAAATATTTCCAGAATTTAGGGTGGCAAAAGCCCATGAGGCAATTGCCTTTGCCTTTGAAGCACAACCAGAAAATCTTTACAAAATGAATGGTGAAAAATTACCATTTGGTTGCCATGCTTTTGCCAAATATTCACCAGAATTTTGGGGAAAATTTATTAATTTTTAAAATGAACGCACCAATAGCTTTTTTCTGCTTTAATCGCGCTGACAAAACCAAATTGGTTTTGGAGACTTTAGCAAAAAATGATTTAGCCAAAGAATCTGACATTTACATTTTTTGTGATGGACCAAGGAATATCAAGGATCTAAAAGATATTCAAGAGGTTCATAAAGTTATTGATTAAGTGCAAGGTTTTAGAAAAAAATATATTTTTAAGAAAGAAATTAATCATGGTTTGCAAATTTCTCTTATTAATGGAATCAATCAAATTCTTGATAAACACAATTCCATAATAATTATTGAAGACGACATTATTACCGCACCAAGTTTTCTAAAATTCACTAATGAAGCACTTAATTTTTACAAGTATGAAAAAAATATTTGGTGCGTAAGTGGCTTTAATTATCCCAAAAATCTTATTACTTTTCCTCAAAATTACTCAGAAGATATTTTCTTTGTAAAAGGAAAAAACTCATCTTGGGGCTGGGGAACTTGGAAAGATAGGTGGGGGAAAATTGATTTTGAAATTAGAGATTATAAAGATTTTGTCAGCAATAAAGAATTGGTGGCTAAATTTAACCGAGCTGGCAGTAACATGGCAGACATGCTAAGAATGCAGCATAGTGGAAAAATCAATACTTGGGACATTCAAATGTCTTATGCTATGTTTAAAAATGATGGCTACGGGGTGCAAAGCATCAAGCCTTTAACAAAAAATATTGGCTTTGATTCAAGTGGCACTCACACCTTTTCCGACCTAGATTTAACCAGCTTTAAATTTGAAAATATTTCTGATTTTAAGTTTAAGAAATTAGCGGAAATTACAAATAATGATATAGCTGAGAAAGCTTATTTAGACTTTCACCGTGACCCATTTTTCTTGCTTAAATGGGCAAAATCTAAGAAAAAAAGGAAGAATTTTAAATGGCTTTTTGCAGGAATTATTTTGGCAGAACTAATTAATTTAGTTTTTCAAATTTTTTAACATCAGGTCTTTGTATCATTCTTGAGCGAAGCGAAGGATCTCTTGAGTTTACAAGATATCCTTCGCTTCGCTCAAGGATGACGGTTTTTTATAACATTATAAAAAACTACAAAATCATTGTTCCAGCACCGCTTTCAGTAAAAATTTCCATCAATAAAATATTATCAACTGCACCATTTAGAATATGAGCAAAGCCAACTCCAGCTTCTAAAGCGCTGATGCAAGTTTCAATTTTTGGAATCATGCCGCCAGTAATCACTCCATCTTGAATCATTTGCTTAGCAGTTGCGATATTTAAATGACTCACCAATTCACCATTTGGCAACATCACGCCATCAACATCAGATAAAATTACCAATTTCAAAGCTTGCAGCGCACCAGCAATTGCACCAGCCGCAGTATCAGCATTAATATTAAATGTTTCACCATTATCACCAATACCAATTGGCGCAATAACTGGAATAATATCTGAATCTTCAAATAAAGTTAAAATTTCTGGATCAATTTTATAAGGCTCGCCCACAAAACCTAAATTAAGAATTTTCTCAATATTAGAATCTGGATCTTTTTTCACTCTGGTTAATTTTTTTGCTCTAATTAAATTACCATCTTTACCACAAATTCCAATTGCCTTACCACCCGCCGCATTTATTTCTTTAACAATAATTTTATTGATTGAACCAGCTAAAACCATTTCTACCACATCAACAGTATCAGAATCTGTAACTCTTAAACCATCAACAAAAGAAGATTTCATATTAAGCTTGGTAAGCATTTGACCAATTTGCGGTCCACCACCATGAACAATAACTGGGTTAATTCCAACCTGTTTTAACAATACCACCGTTCTGGCAAAGTTTTTTAAATTATTTTCACCACCCATCGCACTGCCACCAAATTTAATCACAAATGTTTCTCCAGCAAACTTTCTCATAAAAGGCAACGCTTCACAAAGAACATCAGCCTTCTTAGACCATTCTTGATGACTTTTTTCTTTTTGAACCAGAATATCTCCAACCGGAGTAACACCTGCATCACCTTTATTGTTACCAAAGTTTATGATATTGTCAGTCATTTTTAAATTATTATTAGTTAGTGGATTGTTTCTTGTCATTCCTGCAAAGTCTGGAATCAAGTGCTTATTTACTAAAAACTAGATTCCCACCTTCGCGGGAATTACAAAGGACTAATTTATTAAACTTAGATTTTTAATCAAGAAAAACATCAAATGACATTGTTTTTATCTTGCTAAGATTTTCTATTGTTACAACCAATTGAGAAATATTGGTATCAGAAAATTCAGGATATTCATTGACTAAAATAATTTCTGGCAAAATTCCTTTGCTTTTTAAAGCCTCAACAGCGCATAAACTGTGACTAATTGAACCCAAATAATTGGCACTTACCAATAAAACTTCAACTTGTAATTTGGAAATTAAATTTAAAAAAGTTTTATCATTAGTGATTGGAGTCATCACTCCTCCCGCTGCTTCAATGAATAAAAACTGATCTGATTTTATTGCTTCAGAAATTTTTTCCTGACAAAAATTTACAACTTGGGCAAAATCAATTTCTTTATTTTCTTGTTGCGCCGCAAGATTTGGAGAAATTGCCGCCCTGAAACGCCAAGGACTTATTTCATCAAAATTTTCTTTAGTAAAATCTTTTTTTAATATTCGCAAAATCTTCGCTGAATCACTTTGTAAATCATCATCACAAAAACCACTGATAATTGGCTTTACAGCATTAAATGCTATTGCCTCTTCTTGTAGTTTAGAGCAAATTTTTTCAACTAAAAATGTTTTGCCTGTATCAGTTCCAATTCCAGCTATGAAGTAAATTTTATTTTTTAGAATCACTTTTAACCAAGATTAGAGAATGTGCTATAAATTGGACCGAATACCGCGATGGTAATCCAAGCGATCATACCACCCATTACAATAGTTAGAGTTGGTTGAATCATGCCAACTAACCTATCAATAGAGTCGTTTATTTCACGATCATAGAAGTATTTAATGTTCTTCAAGGCATTTTCCATGTTACCGCTATCCTCACCAATCTTAAACATTCTAACTACAAGGTTAGGGAAATAACCAACTGAAGCAATTGAAGTTGCCAAAGATTTACCATCAGAAACTTGTCTCTTAATATCTTCAATACTGCTTTTAATAGCTTTATTTTTAACTACACCACAAGCTGCATCTAAACATTCAATAACCCCAAGACCACTTTTAAAAGTCATGGCAAAAAATTGACAAAATTTTGCAGCATCAATTTTATTTAGAATTGGACCGATGATGGGAACTTTTAACTTCAATTTATCAACAGGAATTTTAGTTGCCTCAATGCGACCTAATATTTTAATTGTCATCCATATGGCGGGTGGACCAAAAACTAGTAAGTACCAATAGTTTTTAGCAAATTCAGAAAATGCTATCAAAGAAACGGTTATTGCTGGCAATGCTATATCTTGAGAAAGTAAAAAGCCCGTTACCTTTGGCACAACAACTGAAGTCATAACTGACAAAACCGCAAACATCATTAGAAGACCAAAAGTTGGACCAATTGTGGCTTTTCTGGTCTTTCTTTTCATATCCACATTCCATTTTAAATCTTCAACAATGTTGTTGAAAGACTCAGAAAAGTTACCTGTTTCTTCGCCAGTTGCAATCAAACCCACATAAACTGGTTTAAAAATATCAGGATATTTCGCCAAACTTTCTGAAAACAAACTACCATTCTTGATCAAATCATAAATTTCATGCATCAATTCTTTAATTATTGGAACATCAGAGGTTTCTTTAAGATCTTGAATGGAATCAATAATTGAGATACCCGCTTTGTCTAATTGCTCAAGATGGATGAATGTAGTTACCAGATCTCTCTGCTTTACTCTTTTAAGAAAACTAAATGACTGTTGGCTTTTTTCTAATTTACAAGAAACCAATTCTAAACCTAATAATTTGAGAGTATCAGCTAGCTCGGCTTGACTTTCTGCAGGCAATTTTCCTCTTTTATAACGCCCATTATCATCAACTGCTTTATAGAAATATTGGCTCATTTTTTATAATATTAAGATTATATAGACTATTGGGCAGTTAATTTTTTCATTTTTTTCAAAATCACTTCTCTCTTTAGTTGAGATATGTGATCAACAAAAGTTATTCCATTTAAATGATCAATCTCATGTTGAATACAAGTTGCCAGAATTCCATCTAAATTCATAACTTGTTCTTTACCATGATAATCCAAAAATTTTACTCTGACTTCTTGCGGCCTAAACACTTCAGCGCGAGCATCTGGAAAGGATAAGCAGCCTTCATTATAACTGGATAATTCTTCTGATTTTTCCAAAATTTCTGGATTAACAAAATATAAAGGATTGGTATTTTTCACATGAACTCCACCGCAACTACCGTGATCGTGATGATGGTGGTGATGTTCTTCTGGTTCATAATCTACATCCATAACCAACACTCTTTTTAAAACACCAACCTGCACCGAAGCAATACCCAATCCTTGCTCTGCATACATAGTGTGCAACATATCATCCATAAATTTACGCAGATCATCATCAACCTTTTCAACAGGTTTTGAGATTTTTTTTAGCAATGGATTTGGAGCATAAACTAAAGGTAAAACTGCCATAAAGAAAAAATTATTATTTACTATCAGAGATATTTACAAGTTTAAACATTAGCAATTACTAATTGCAATTTTGAATTTTTTCGCACACTTCTTTCAAAGCTTGCGAATAAATTTTATGCTCTTGTTTCAGAATTTTTGCCGCTAAAGTTTCTTTTGTATCATCTTTAAAAACCTTCACTTGTACTTTTTTAATGATTGGACCAGAATCCATTTCTTCGCGCACAAAATGCACAGTACAACCTGAAATTTTTGCCCCCGCTTTAATGGCATCACCAACCGCATCAGCACCCTTAAATTCAGGCAAAAGTGAAGGATGAATATTAATCAAACGATCAAACCAACGCTGCACAAACCAAGGCGAAAGCAAGCGCATAAAGCCCGCTAAACATATAATCTGCGCACCAGATTTTTCAACCTCTTCGCTAACTTTTTTGTCAAAATTCTCACGAGATTTTTCTTTATCTTCTGGCTCTAAAATAAAATCTTTATGACTCACAATAGCGGTTTTAATGCTTTTTTCCTTCGCAAATTTTAATCCTTCCGCATCCAATTTATTAGACAAAACCAACGCCACTTCTGCAGGAAATTCAGCACTATCACAAGCCTTTACAAGAGCTTGCATGTTACTTCCCCGCCCAGATATTAAAATTGCAATTTTGATTTTTTTATTCAACACTTTTGAATTTCTTTCAATTATTTTTTTAAGCCTCCTTTGCAAAAGGAGGTGAATCATTCACTTTCGCTTTAGCAAAAGCGAATGAGACGGAGGATTTACCAAATTCCTAATTTGTTCTCAATAAATACCTTCCTACAAAGCCAACATATTAACAATCAACTTAACCATCATCTCCTTACTCTTAGGCAAAGACTCCGCCGCCAAAAGCGTCAAAGCCGCCAAACCAATATTGTTAATTATTGGCTGATTATCCTTTCCAATCAAGCATTTATTACGATTCAATTTTACAACCCTCATCGCAACTGTTACATTTTTTGCAACAACTGACATCAATAACTCTGGAATGAGTTTGCAGCACATTTTATACCAATTCCCATCTTTAATTAACTTTTTAGGCGAAATATTTTTGAGGATAAAATTTAGAAGAAAAGCCGCATGTACATAGATGTACATAAGGTTTTTATTCTAAATTTTAGACCAAAAAGATGAAGCATAAAAAGTTAATTAAAG
>CAMDRL010000053.1 GCA_945906835.1 Rickettsia typhi | reverse complement strand
GATATTGGAATTTTAAAAATAATTTCTGAAAAAGGAATTGCTGCTGGAATTAGAAGAATTGAGGCTAAAACAGGTTTATATGCAATTGAATATAATCGCGAACAAGAGAAGAAATTTGAAAATTCTTTGGAAAATTTACAACAAGAATTGAAACAAAAAGACAAAGAAATTGAACGCTTAAAAAAACAAATTCTTATTTCTGGATTAAGTGGTTTAAAATCGGAAAAAGTTGCTGAAGTGAATTTGTTAAATCATGTTTTTTATGATATTGATGCCAAAGATTTACGCGAAATTACTAATGAATTAAAGGCTAAAAAAGACTTTGTAAATTCACATATTTTTGCTCTTTTTGGCTGTAAAGAAGATAAGGTTGCAGTTGTGGTGGCGATTAGTGATGATCTTTTGGATAAATTTGATTCAGCTAAACTTATTGCACCATTAATTGAAGCTATTGGTGGCAAAGGTGGCGGTGGGAAAAAAGATTTAGCGATGGGTGGTGGAGTTGATAAAAATTCTATTAAGAAGGCGGTTGAGGTTTTGAAGGGATTGATTCAATAAAAAAGACAGAAGCGCGCTTCTTCTACCGCCCCTAACCCCTCCTTATCAAGGAGGGGAACTAAACCGAGTTTGGTGCTCAAGCATCCTTCTTTATAAGAAAGAAGTTTTAAATTCTTCCCTCCTTGATAAGGGAGGGCGGTAGATCAGCACAATCAGTCTTCTAAAAAATAAAATTTTAAAAAATGACAAAAAAATATTTCGGCACAGATGGTATACGCGGCACGGTGAATAAATTTCCAATGACTGCAGAAATTGCTTTAAAAATTGGCACAGCAATTGGGGCTAAATTTACTGATGGTAATCACCGTCATCGCGTGGTAATTGGTAAAGACACCCGCCTTTCTGGCTATGTAATTGAACCCGCACTCACCGCTGGCTTGGCAGCCGTTGGTATGGATGTATTTTTAGTTGGCCCAGTTCCAACTCCCGCAGTGTCAATGCTTACCCGCTCAATTCGCGCTGATATTGGCATCATGATTTCTGCCTCCCATAATCCTTATTACGATAATGGCATAAAAATCTTCACTCGAGACGGCAATAAATTAAGCGATCAATTAGAAAAGGAAATTGAAGTCATGATTGAAAGCGACATATCGCAATATTTGACATCTCCAGAAAAGTTAGGTCGCGTAAAAAGATTGGATGATGCCAGCAATCGTTACATTGAATTTGTTAAAAACTCTTTCCCTAAAGATAAAACCCTTACTGATCTAAAAATAGTTGTCGATTGCGCTAATGGCGCTGCTTACAATATTGCTCCAAAAATTCTCTGGGAGCTTGGTGCTGAAGTTATTTCAATTGGCATTACCCCTGATGGATTTAATATTAACGAAAAATGTGGCTCAACTCATCCCGAAGCGCTTTGCAAAAAAGTTATTGAAGAAAAAGCTGATATTGGGATTGCTCTTGATGGCGATGCTGATCGTTTATTAATTGTTGACGAAAAAGGTCAAGCTATTGATGGAGACAAGCTAATTGCTATAATTGCTGAAAAACTACATGATGAAGGAAATCTTAAAAAAGACACCGTAGTAATCACTCAAATGTCAAATTTAGCTTTAGAAAATTACCTACGCTATATCGGAATTTCAACAATTCGCGCCCAAGTTGGTGATCGTTATGTGTTGGAAGAAATGCGCAAAAATAAATGTAATTTTGGTGGTGAACAATCTGGTCACATTGTTCTTTCTGACTATTCAACAACAGGAGATGGCTTAATTGCAGCTTTACAGATTTTATCTATTTTATGTGAATCTAACAAACCAGCCAGCGAAGTGTTAAATATTTTTCAATTAGCACCACAAATTTTAAAAAATGTAAAATTTGAAGCAGGAAGAAAAAATCCATTAGAAGAAAACTCTATCAAAGAATTTATTGCTCAAAAAGAAAAAGAGCTAAATGGCGATGGCAGAATTTTAGTGCGTAAAAGTGGTACTGAAAATTTAATTCGCGTTATGCTTGAAGGCTCTGATAGAGATTTAATTGAAAGAATTTGTGATGAAATTATTGAGAAAATAAGATAAATTCTCGAGTAAATTTATTTAGTGACACCTCTAATAAAATTCACACATTTACCAAAAAAATTCTAGCCTTGCAATGATTACTAATTTAATAGTAGCAGACAGTCTTAAAACTTGAAAAGGAGCTAGGCTATGAATAGTATTATTGAATGCATAGGAGATCCAAGAAATACAGATAGCATCTGCAATATCAGTGCTTGGATTGCCGTACGAACATCTCTTCCAGTTTCATTGTTATATGTTTCATCTCCACATTACGATACAGCTTCTAATACCAAGTTTCATCTTTAAATATACTATACCAAATCTTAAATCTTTAGATATGGTATAGATTTATTTTTACGAACCATTAGGTGTGTCCCACTTTATGGGGATCCCTGATATACCAAATCAAGAAATATCAATAAATTTTAGATTTAGTATAGCGAAAGAGTAGGTAAAAGTTTTTATAACCCAATTTTACTTTAATTGGAGTTCAAATGCCAGTTTTAAACAAACCATGTCCTATCTTACTGTGAGTTCCAAATCTACTCTTATCATAAAAGCATAATTCTTCATCTTGCTTTATTTCATTTTAAAGATTTTTTTTTAAAGTTTTCTACTTTTTCCTTATCTTGCTTGTAATGATTTTTTCTTGGAGTGATATAGGAGAATCCATCATCTATCACTGCTCTTCGCACTGTTGATTTTGAAACTTCAATATTAAATTGTTTTTGATTCTCTCTAACATCAAGAATCGCAATATTAGAATCTTTTTCTATCCAACTTTTAATTTATTTTTTGTGATCTTTTTTAAGTTTAAATCCTTCTTTATGCTTAGAGCCTATCTTTAGACACTGTTAGCTAATTATTTTTAGCACAGATTTTGACATTTTTTTAGCGCTTTTTTAACAAAATTATGATAAATATTTGGATATATTTTAATTAATTTTGTCAAAAAATAAGCAAAAACAGAGCTAAATATGGGATAAAAATAATTAGCTAAAAGTGTCTAATAAATCGACTTCATCTCTGTTAATTAACTTTACCCAATTTCTGATTGAAACAGGAAATATATTTAAGAACCTCGCAGTTTCTTTAATACCATTCTTATGTACCAAGTTAACAGCCTGAAGCTTTTTAAATAAAGTTCCTTTCATCGCCAATGTCAATTTACAATCAACAAAATAATATTTCTAAATTAATTGACCCCGCAGCTAAGGCATTTAGGCGCCAGTATTTACCTTCCTCTATAAGCTGGAATAGCTTGATCTTTGATCCACAAACCTTTTGGTGGAAGTGAAGTTTGAAAGAAAATATCAATTGGAATGCCGCCTCTAGGATACCAATATCCGCCAATTCTCAGCCATTTTGGCTTTACGCAAGCAATGAGGTCTTTAGCGATTTGTATTGTGCAATCTTCATGAAAAGCACCTTGATTGCGGAAAGAAAATAAATAAAGTTTCAAAGATTTGCTTTCTATAATTTTTTTGTCAGGAACATAATCAATCACCAAATGAGCAAAATCTGGCTGGCCTGTAATTGGACAAATTGAAGTAAATTCAGGGCAAGAAAATCTGATTGAATAATCAAGATCTTGATGAGGATTATTAACGCTTTGCAGAATTTTTTTATCAATTTTATCTAATTGATATTCAGTTTTTTGACCAAGATTTAATGATGTAGCTTTTTGAATTTTTTTATTTTTCATGATTTTTTAAAAATTAAACGAGCTGGCTATAAATAAATTCTAAAGTGGATGTTTCTTATATTTAGCCAAAAATTCAAGACAAAAAGAAGCGCTAATTTTTAAATCTTCTTCTTCAATTTGAGACAAGTAGTACAAAGAATTTTTAATATTTTGGTCAATTTCGTTAAATAAAAAATGATATCTTTCAACTTTTTTTTCAGGAATGTTAAGAATTCTAGAAAGAGTTTGGCAAAGTTCTTGTGAAAGGGTGAAATCTTTATTGTGGCGGGACATAGTTTTATTTGATTTAAGTTGGTGGTGATAAAAATTATAGATATAATTACTTTTGTAAACTTATATTTCAAATATTTTAGTTAATTAATTTTCTGTTATTTAAATTAATTTATTTATTATTTTTTCCGAAACAAAATCAAAGGCTTCTTCAAAGTTCTACTCGATTTTGTAGGGCAAAAGCACATCCATATTCACCCTTAAATCTTGATTGAGTTTGTTTTGAAACATCATTTGAGAGAGTAATATTCCTTCAAATTCACAATATTTCCTGAAAATTCTGATAGTCTCATCAACATCGGCCAAATTTTTGCTAAAAACATACCACAAATCAAATATACCAAACTAAAAACCTTTACTATCAATCAGACTATACCATATCTAAATTCTTTAGATTTGGTATAGATTTATTTTTACGCACCATAAGGTGCGCCCCACTTTGTGGGGATCCCCGATATACCAAATCAAGAAATATCAATAAATTTTAGATTTGGTATAAAGATATTTAGTCTGGTGTAGAATCAGGTTTTTTGGACGCTGAATTCTTAACACCTGAATCTCTGACAGTTTCTTTAATCTTACCATAAGCAGCTTTCCCCATCTTCTTAACGGCGCGGTCTCGCCTTTTTTGGATAGCATGCAATGTGCCATAACTTGATTTAGCCATATCAGTAATGGAAGCTTTCCAACCAGCTGACAATCCAGACCCACCAACTAATTCTTTAGCAAAATCAGTAATTTTATCTAAAAATGTCAAAAAGATAAACAACATGAATACTGATTGAATTATCATTTGAGCTTTCTGTTTAGTCATATTTTTAAGAATTGGCAACCCTATACCAATAATTTCAAGACCTGTAAAATTTTTAGCTTCTGATAATCTAAAGATGCAATAAATACTTGTTTTTTCAGCATCTCCATCACAAATAATCTGCTTTGGGGTATTGTTCTCCCCTCCAGAAAATCTAACATCTTTTCCTACTATTGCCGAATTAAAAAAGGCAAGCAATACGCCTAAATAGGCAAAGAGTATTACTGGCTGCAGTATGAAGCCAAGTATCTCCTTCCACCAATTATCAAAAATAGATTTAGTACGAGCGAACATAGCCAGAGTTACGGTAATTGGAGAGATATAGAGAAGAATAATGATTGCTGTAATCGATAGGATAAAGATATGTAGAGACCTTATTATAATAGAAAATAAAAAGAAGGCGAATAACAGAGTTGAGATACAAAAAATAATACCAAAAGTTCCTGTAACAAAACCTCCCAGAATCATCATAGCAAGATTTGGAACAGAAAATTCTGGACCAAAACCAATGGCTCTGGCAAGCTTACAATCTAAAGTATCCCATATTCTTAAATATTCCTTTCCTGGTGGATAAGCTGGATTGTCAAATTTGGTAGCATCATTATCATCCGCATAATTAAATTTAGGGAATTGACAGCCGTCTTGCCTACTAGCCACTTCTTGTGGCGTCCCCTCAAAGCTATCATCCATTTTAAACATCATATCTGAAAGAAAACCTGATGTATTCATAATACCCGTCACAAAGCCATCTTGCCAACCAGTTCCAAGGGCAAAATAAACAACTAAACTAAGTTTTACTACATAGCCAATAAGTTGTTTTTTATTAAGAGGAGAAAGTCCAAGTAATACGGAAAATCCTAAAGCAGTAACCGATATAATTAACCCCATTCTAATCACTGACTGTAGTTTATTTTGAATTTGTATAAAAAATGAAGGCGTGGACAACTCTTCTCCAACTCTATATTCATATCTTTCAGTAGCGCATTCCCCATTGCTATTAACAAATTCCATTGGATCTTTACATTTAGTGTTACCAGCCTTATTCAAAAACATATTTTCCATAGTTTCCTTAAAGCACTGTGCCATAGGAGCTGAAAAATTACGACTTTTTGTTATTTGTAAATTTACCTCATGCTCATATACATTTTGAGTATCGCCTTTTAAATCTTTGCAAGCTGATGAGATAAATGCGCCGCTTAAATTACTTGTTCTAACATAAGGGGAAATTGGCACTTTTGCACAATGATTCATCACTTGGCAAAAGTTTTTTAAATCTTTATTATCATAATATTCTTTAGATTCAGTTCCTCCGCCTAAAGGATGGTTATATGGGCAGACTGAGAAAGTTCTGGCGCAAACATAACTTGGGTTTTTGAGACTTGCGTATGTATCGTACCAAACATTACCAACATTACATCTTGAGCCAGTTTCACAAAATTTGTGTTCATAGTCAGATACATTAATTGCTATATATTCGTCAGCTGGCGCTTCATTATAATTATCTTCGCCAGTTTGTACTTGAGGAAGAGCTACCTCAAGTGTCTCAACTCTCTCTCCGTTAAAAGAATCAAGACTTTCTATGCAAAGAGTATTTTGACTTCTTTTTAAACAACAATCATAAGCTGCTTGAGCGCCTTTATCAGTCTTATCTGAAGATAAAAATCGATAACAAGCATAATTAGAAGCATGACCAGAGCCAGTCATGTAATATCTCTGCTTATTATCTGTATATCCTAAAACTTTTGTCCTTGTGTAATTATTCCATGTTGAAGGGTTGCTGCATTTATTGTCACCTTCATCTTTCATTTCTTTGCCGCCATAAATATATTCACGATAATATTTATTAGTAATATCAAGACTTTTATTTGTAAGACCGCACTTATATCCATTAGAATTAGTAAAAAGATTTAATAAACATTTTTGATAAGATTTACCATACATTCCACGAGACCATTTTGTACCATTGTTGGTCTCTTCACCATTTTCATTAATTTTACTCCAATCATGCCAATCATGCCCACAAATTCTGGCATTTTTATAAGCACCTTGGGCGGTGGAGTGAATTGCAGCAAGTTGACCTAAGGCAACGCCCATTGCAATACTAGATCCAAGGGTAGTAAAGCAACAACTTGGAAGTGTATGAGAAAAAAATAAGCATTGATTCGTCTCTTGAAATCTTCTCCACACCGTCATTGGTGACAACACCACCATTATCGCCATTTGAGCAGCAACCATAACTATGTTTTCAGTATATCCACAAGCCGCACTTGAAGCATATTCAGCAGCAGAAAGTGTAATTCCAGCTGCTGCAAAATATGCCAAACAAACAGGATTAGTAATTTCCCAAGCAATGTCCTCATTTGGAGTTACTGGATCAAATTTTAAATCTGTAGCATTGCATCTGCCAGCAGATGAATCCCATGTAACATTTCTTACACCCTCATTAATAGCAAAAGAGTTTTGAGCGGGGAAAATAAAGGCGACAAGAAGAAGCGCAACCAGTGAAAAGCGTGAAAATTTTTTAAAAAAATTATAAAACATCAAATTGTTTGGAATTGCACCGATAATTGGTTTATTAGAATTTTCTTATAAAAAAATTATAAAACATTGTCATCCCCGCGAAGGCGGATCTAGATTGATTAACTAAGCTGGATCCCAGCCTTCGTGGG
This sequence comes from Rickettsia typhi, assembly GCA_945906835.1. Taxonomy (GTDB): domain Bacteria; phylum Pseudomonadota; class Alphaproteobacteria; order Rickettsiales; family UBA1997; genus UBA2645. The sequence goes on along the minus strand of CAMDRL010000053.1, from coordinate 803 downwards.
GATGACAGTTATAAATATCAAATTGTTCTATTAACTGATTTATTTCTTCATTAACAACTTTAAAAGAAGCGCGATTAATAATTAAATATGAACTTACACTCATAATTTCTTTCAATTCAACCATATTATTTTCAGCAAGAGTTTTGCCGCTGCTTACTAAATCTAAAATAAAATCGCAAAGTTTTAACTGTGGCGCAATTTCAATTGAACCATTTAATTTTACCGCTTCAACCTGAATTCCCAAAGCAGAAAAATAATTTTGAGCAATTGCGGTGTATTTTGTGGCAATTCTAATGTGACTTTTCTTTTCTAAATCTAACTTAACTGATTTATGAGCTGCAATTGATAAACGACATTTGCCAACTCCTAAATCCAAAACTGGGAAAATTTCTTTTGAGGAAAATTCTTCTAAAACATCTGAACCACAAATTCCAATATCCGCCGCGCCAAATTTAACAAAAGTTGCCACATCAAAGCTTCTAACTTGCACTAAGTCTAAATTCTTATTATTAGTTGAAAAAACCAATTTGCGCGAAGATGGATTAAAGAAATCTTTTTCTGGAATGAGATTAATTTTTTTAAATAAAGGCTGCAAATCTTCAAGGATTCTTCCTTTGGGAACCGCCATTAAGAGTTTTTTCATTTGTGTGTATTATATTTATATTTCTCTTTTTTTATCAAGCGCTAGTCGGCATTTGTAATGCCAACTTATGTTTATTAAAATTACAAAAATTAGAAAATCTTAAATTTTAGCAAACAATAAGGTTGGGTTTACAAAACCCGACCAGCATTATGGAATGATA
>CAMDRL010000052.1 GCA_945906835.1 Rickettsia typhi | reverse complement strand
ATACAACTGGCGCTGGAGATGCCTTTGCAGCAGGCTTTTTTTATGGGTTAACAAATAATTCTGAATTAAAAAATTCAGCAGAATTTGGCAATATTTTAGCGTCAAAAATTATTCAAAAACTTGGTGCTAGATTTACTGAAAATGAAATTAAATCATTAACTTTTGTAAAAAAATAACAATCGCTTCATCCTTGAATTCTCAGGATTCGAGGATCTCATGAGATCCTCGACGCTTACTAGTCAAGGATCATAAGTATTTTTTATTAATAAAATCAGCTAAAACTATTAAAACTTTTATGACACTTTGGACAAAGCAAGAATTAATTTCAGCTTTAGGAGATGAGTTTATAACTCATAACTTACCTGATAAATTATCGTGGGAAGCCTCAATTGATGAAACCATAATTGATAGCCGCAAAGCATCCAAAAATAAGCTTTTTATAGCTTTAAAAGGAGAAAATCACGATGCTCATAACTTTCTTGATCAAGTTTTTGAAAATGACTGCGAAATAGCAATCATTCACCGTGAAGAGGATTTTGAAAAATTCAAAACTCCTTTATCAGAAAACAAAATTATTTTGGTAAAAAATACTTTTGTCGCTTTATATAAATTAGCAGATTTCTCTCGAAATAGAAGCTTAGCCAAAATTATTGGTATTACGGGAAGCGTTGGTAAAACTGGTACCAAAGAGATGTTAAACGCCGCTTTTTCAACTCAAGGAAAAACTTTTGCCACAGTTGGCAATTTAAATAATCACATTGGATTACCACTCTCTTTATGCAATTTTTCTAAAGATTGCGAATATGGAATTTTTGAAATGGGCATGAATCACTTAGGAGAAATTGCACCATTATCAAATTTAGCTAAGCCGCATTTAGCAATTATCACAAATGTTGGTCCTGTTCATATTGAAAATTTTAAAAATGAAGAAGAGATTGCTATTGCAAAATCCGAAATTTTTTCTGGTCTTCCTAAAGAAGGCATCGTATTGATTAATCAAGATAATAAGCATTTTGAATTTATAAAAGATAAAGCTCTTAATTCTAAGATTTCTAAAAACAAAATTTTTTCTTTTGGTGAAAACAAATCTAGTAATTACCGACTGCTAAACATCGCCATTAAAAGCTCTGAACTTTCGGAAGTGAAAGTAAAAACTAAAAATGATATTGAAATTTCTTACGAAATATCCACTTCTCACAAAGCCGCAATTTTTAACTCAATCATTGTTTTAGCCTGTTTAGACCTGCTTGGGCATAATGTTAAAAAAGGAATTTTAACTTTCAAAGACCTTGAAAATTCAAAAGGCCGAGGAAAGATTTTTCAAGCCAAATTTGACAATAAAAGAGTTATCATCATTGATGATAGCTACAATGCCAGCGTTCTTTCTATGCATGCTGGACTTGAACATGCAATTAGTTTAAAAAACGCCTTAAATAAAAATAGAGTTGTTGTGGCACTTGGCGATATGCTTGAACTTGGCGACAAATCTTCTGAACTACATGAAGAGGTGGTTGGCTATATTCAAAAACTTAAAATTGATTTTGCAATTTTAGTTGGAGAAAAAATGACTTTAGCTACAAAAAAACTTGATAAAAATATTTGCACAGTCTTTCCTGATTCGCAAACCGCATCTTTAGGAATTGTGAGTTTATTAAAAGATGGCGATATTTTATATATCAAAGGTTCGCGCGGTACGAAAATGGAAAAAATAATTGAAAAAATAAACAACTTGTCATCTTGAGAGAAGCGAAAGATCTCATGAGATCCTTTGGGCTTTGCCCTCAGGATGACATGACTGTAAAAAAATAATTTAAAAATCATGCTAAATAGCTTTTTCTTCATTGAGAACATCTGGATCAAATCTCTGATTTGCCTGTGTTCATCATATTTCTTTGGATATTTAGGAATTAAATCTTTCCTCAACTATGCCAATAAAAAACAAATTTGCCGCCAACCAATTAGATCTGACGGGCCTCAAACTCACATCAACACCAAAAAAAATACCCCAACCATGGGTGGAATTTTTATTCTACTCTCTACATTGATAACTTCTCTGCTCTTCCTAGATTTAAGCAATCCTTATTTACTAGTTACTATTTTGGTTTTTTTGTTATTTGGGTTGATAGGTCTTACTGACGACTTGCTTAAAGTTATTTATAAAAATCCCAATGGATTTCGTGGAAGCTTAAAAATCATCATTCAATTCACCATCATTTCTGCTGCCATTTTATGGCTTGGATACAATAATTACAGCTATCTTGATGGCAGAATATTTTTACCAATTGGTCATGGACATTATATCACAATTGGAATCGCTCTTTATGTTTTATTTGTAACTCTTGTTATTGTTGGGTCATCAAATGCTGTCAATTTAACTGATGGTTTAGATGGTCTGGTTAGTGTGCCTGCAATTATTAATTTAATTTGTTTATTTATTTTAGTTTTTACAGCCTCAAATTCAGACTTAGCTAAGTCTTACAACATTCCTCACATAAGAAATTCACAAGAATTAATTTTCTTTTGTACCTCTTTAATTGGTTCAATTTTAGCATTTTTAACTTTCAATTTAAAACCCGCTAAAATTTTCATGGGCGATGTTGGAAGTTTAGCAATTGGCTCTGCACTTGGCTTAATTGCCATTATCATCAAAGAAGAATTTGTATTTTTTATAATTTCAATTTTGTTTGTTACTGAAGCAGTATCAGTAATTTTACAAGTTGGCTCATATAAATTGCGCAAAAAAAGAATTTTTTTAATGGCACCAATTCACCATCATTTTGAAAAACTTGGCTGGTCTGAAAGAAAAGTTGTTAGGTCTTTCTGGGGCGCTGCACTTCTTTTTGCAGCATTAGGGATGATGATATTTTTATTTTAAATTCAGAAAATGACAAAAACTAAAAAAAATCAAAGAGTCTTCTTTCTTGGCTGTGGCAAGATGGGTTCAATTATTGCTCAAAATATTGTTGAAGAAAAGTCATTTGCAGCAAGTCAAATAACAGTTTTAAAAACATCGCAGCAAAATCAAGTTCCAAAATTAAATTACATAAAAAATATCTCTTATTTACCTAAAAACTATCAAGCTGATTTGGTTTTTATTGCCATAAAACCTCAAAATGCTGAAGAAATTTTAGAGAAATTTTCTCAAGAAAAAATCTTTCATCAAAATACAATTTTTATCTCAATTTTAGCTGGTAAAAAAATTGCTTTTTTTAGTAAATTTTTTGGCGCAAAGGCTAAAATTATTCGCTCAATGCCAAACCTTCCAATTAGAGATTCTCAAGGAATTTTTCCTTATCTTGCCAATAAAAATATTAATAAAACTGAGTTAAAAAATTTAGAAAAAGTTTTTAATAATTTTGGTCAGGCTTTTGAATTAAAAGATGAAAAATTATTCGATTGCGCCACTGCTATATTTGGCTCGGGCCCTGCTTATATTTTTTATCTACAAGAAATTTTTTCTGAAGTTGCTGCAAAATCAGGAATTGAAAAAAATGAAGCTGTACAATTAGTAAAAACTTTATTTTTAGGAAGTTCTTTAATGTCAGCTAATTCTAATTTGAGTTTTTCTGAACTTCGTAATTCTGTTACATCAAAAGCTGGCACAACTGAAGTGGCTTTGAAGGTTTTACAAAAAAACTCTACTCTTAAAAAACTGTTTCAAGATGCAATTACTTCTGCCGCAGAAAAATCAAAAGAATTAAGCAAATAATGACTGATATTATTGAAATATATACGGACGGCTCTTGCCTTGGAAATCCCGGAGTTGGAGGCTGGGGAGCTATTTTACTTTACAAAGGTCATATTAAAAGAATCTCTGGTGGAAACTCTACAACCACAAACAACCAAATGGAGTTAAAAGCAGTAATTGAAGCTTTAAAAATTCTAAAGAGACCTTCTGAAATTATTATTTATACTGATAGCCAATATGTTAAGAATGGTCTGACAACTTGGATTAAAAAATGGAAAGTTAATGGTTGGAGAACGGCAGATAGAAAGCCGATAAAAAATTTAGAATTGTGGCAAGAGTTGGAAATTGAAGCGGAAAAACATCAAATTGATTGGCGCTGGGTGAAGGCGCATAACGGGAATAAGTTTAATGAGATGGTTGATGAGTTGGCGCGGCAGGCGGCTTATGATGTGAGGTGATAATTACTTAAATAAAATCAGAATGCGTGAGATCTGCCGCCCCTAAACCCTCCTTATCAAGGAGGGGAAATTATGCTTTCGGTATTTCAGCATCCCTCTCCTTGATAAGGAAGGGCTAGGGGCGTTAGATAAGACGCACTCAGGTCAAAAATTAACCAAAAATAAATCCTTCAAATAATAAATTGCCTCAACACCAAGAAACACAGCGGTAATAGAAACAACAATACCAGCAATTCCCACAAGAATTCCCAAAATAACCACCAAACCATCTTTTCCCAAAAGACCAAAAGAAATAATCAACACCCCAAGACCTGGAATAAAGTTAGATAAAGGTAAAGGTACTGTAACAAATGTGGAGAAAATTAGAATAAAAAATCCAATTACTCTCTCAGCATTTACTGAAGTCATAAAAAGCAAACGAGGCTTTAGAATTCTTTCAACTTTATGAATGTAAGGCGAAGACTTTTTAGTCAACATTGCCAATACCGATCTTTTTACTGAAAGTTTAGCAAATCTTTTAGGTAATTTTGGCGAAGTATATCCCATAACCATTTGCACCGAAAACACCAATAATGGTAATGAAATAATGCTTGGAAATGGAGGTGGAAGAGGAATGATAAGACCAAAAGCAAAAATCATAATTACTAAGCCAAAGCCAATAGAATGCATAGCATCGACCAAATCTTTGATCAAGATTCTGTCTGAAGAAGCTTTGTTGACAACATCCTCAATTAACTGAGTTGCAATGATTTTACCTTGATTGGTCACTGAAATTAGTTTTTAAGAATTTTTATCTGTATTTTTTTCTGATTCTGTTTGAGCTGATTTTTGGTTATCTTTTTCATCTTTCATGCCTTGTTTTAAGCCTTTAACGCCTTTACCAAGGTCAGACATTACTTGTGGTAATTTACCAGCACCAAATACTACAAAAACAATCACTAAAATTAATGTTATTTCCCAAATTCCAATAGACATAGTGCTTAAATTTTAGTTTAATAATTCATTTAATTCATTCCATTCACGCAGGCTTAATCCTGAATTTTCTTGTGTTACCAACTCGCCTTTTAGCATTTTTTTAATCACTTCGATAGCAGCACCGGAAAGTTCTTTGCCATTTTTACGGTATTTATCAAAAGCTTCATAGCAATGTGGCACCCATTTTTTTACAATATCAAGCATAACTTCAGCGTAAGCTCTAATTTCATATTGCGCATGTTTATCTGCTCTAAGAGCCAAGAAATGCATCAAGTTATGTAGATCAATTTTCCAATACCATTGTGTGTAACAATTAATTGGCAGATTCATGCGAGCTAATTCTCGAGCCAAGCCTTCTTTGCCTTCATCAGCAACTTCGCCTTTATCATTTTGATTAATCATATCAAGGTAATGTTGATAAGAGTTCTTAGCGTCATTTTTAAGAATTTCTAAAACTTCTTTTTGTTCTTTAGAATTTAGAACTTTGCTCTCATCGCGACCTTGATGATTAACTTTTGATTGGGCTGATAAATTCTCAGCTTTAGGAATGTAGAATTCATCTTCCATTATTGAGTAACGCGCAGAATATTCATTTACAGAAGCTGTACGATGCCTAATCCATTGGCGAGCAATGAAGATTGGCAATTTAATGTGGAATTTTATTTCGCACATTTCGAATGGAGTTGTATGACGATGAGCAATTAAATAATTGATTAAACCCTTGTCAGCATTAACCTTCTTAGTACCTTGACCATAAGAAACTCTTGCTGCTTGTACAACAGCCGCATCATTTCCCATATAATCAACAACTCTTACGAAGCCGTGATCTAGAACTTCGATTGGTTGATATAAAATTTTTTCTAACTCTGGCGCAACTGGTCTGATAGTTTGACTAACTTGCGCGCGTAAAATGTTGATTTCTTCAAGCTGTTCTTTTTTGATAACCATTTTATGAAGTGATTTTAAATTCCAAGAAGTGATATTATTTAGTTAATTTATACATAGTTTTCCATTTTACAATTTTTTTAATGCCATCAGACATAATAAAATTACCAGACATTCCAGAAACTAGCGGCGTATATCAATTTTTTGATATTAATGACCAAGTTTTATATATTGGAAAAGCTAAAAATCTTAGAAAAAGACTACAAAATTATACTCAAGATAATCGACTTTCTCGCCGAATTGCCAGAATGGTTTTTTTATCGCAAAAATTGGAGCTTATTCAAACAGAAAGTGAGGTTGAAGCCTTATTATTAGAGCATAATTTAATTAAAAAATTTGGCCCAAAATTTAATATTTTACTGCGCGATGACAAAACCTTTCCTCACATTTTAATCAGCAAACATCGCTTTCCCCAAATTTCTAAACATCGTGGCGTTAAAAGAGAGAAAGGTGAATATTTTGGACCTTTCGCCGCTGCCAATGATGTCAATCAAACCATTGATGTTTTAAAAAAAAGTTTTTTGTTAAGAGGATGCACAGACAGTGAATTTAAAAGCCGTACCAAACCTTGCTTGGAATATCAAATTAAAAGATGCTGCGCCCCTTGCGTAAATTTAATTAATGAAGCTGATTATGAAAAATTAACCCAAAATGCCATTGATTTTTTAAGAGGAAAATCTGCCACAGTTCAGGAAGAATTAGCTAAAAAAATGCAGAAATTTAGCGAAGAAATGGAATATGAAAAAGCAGCCTTAGTAAGAGATCAGATAAAGTCTTTAACCTCAATTCAGTCAAAACAAAATATTAATATTAGTGAAGTTGATAATGCTGATATTATTACTTTAGTTACCAAAAATAATCAGCTTTGTATTTATATTTCATTTTTCCGCGGTGGCAATAATTATGGCTCGAAGCCTTATTTTTATGAAATTGACGAAACACCTTCAGATGAATTTTTGGCTGGTTTTTTGGGGCAATTTTATCTTTCTCAAACTCCTCCCGAACTTATTTTACTTAATTTAGAAATTGCTGAAAAAGAATTAACTGAGAGTTTTTTAACTAATCTTTCTGGTAAAAAAACTATTATCAAAATTCCTAAACAAGGCGATAGATTCAAGATTATCAAAGATCAAGAACAGCTTGCTATGCAAAATCTTGAACAAAAATTAGCACAAAATTTAAGTAATTCTGCCATGCTTTTGGAAGTAAAACAGCTTTTTGATTTAGCAGAAATTCCTAAAAGAATTGAGGTTTATGATAATAGCCACATTAGCGGAGAATATGCGGTTGGAGTGTTTATAACTGCGGGTGTTGAGGGTTTTATTAAAAATGGTTATCGTAAATTTAATATTCGTTTTGATGAAATAAAAAATCGCGATGATACTGCAATGTTGAGAGAGGTTTTACGAAGGAGGTTTAGGGGGATTAAAAACGAAGATATTCCTCGCTGCGCTCAGGATGACAAAATCCACCATTGCAATCCTGATAACCCCCACTGTAATCCTGAGCGCAGCGAAGGATCTCTTGAAGAAAAAACCACTTCATTCCCAGATTTAATCATTGTTGATGGTGGCTTAGGACAATTAAGCGCAGCAAAAAAAGTATTTAATGAACTTAACATCAAACCAAAATTTGTTTGTATGTCTAAAGGTGAAGATAGAAATGCTGGAGAGGAATATTTTCATCAAATTGATAAAGAAAGTTTCACCTTACCAAAAAACCACAAGGTAATGTATTATTTACAGCAACTGCGCGATGAAGCTCATCGCTTTGCAATTACAACTCACAGAAATAAAAGAGCAAAATCAGTTACAAAATCTTCTCTGGATGAAATTTCTGGAATTGGCAAAGCCCGTAAGAAAGCTTTGTTGAATCATTTTGGATCTTTTGAAAAAATAAAATCTGCCTCAATTGAAGATTTGATGAGGCTTGATGGAATAAGTAAATCTATTGCTGAAAAGATTAAAGATTTTTCTAAGAATTGATTAATGCTGAAATTATTATGAGTGTTTGCGGGGTTAGTTTTGTTATATTATAGATGAATTTTGATATTATATCAAAATTCATCTATAATAAAACAAACCAAACAATATTTAAAATCAACCATAATTCCTTTTAACCATTTTTGACCATGCCAAAAACTATAATACCAAATCCCATTTATAATTCCATATAACTAACCCCACAAACACTCCCAATAATTTCTGGCGTTAATGTCTTAACAAATCTACAAACCGCATTCTCCAATTCACGAAGAGTTTTATAGATCCTGTTCTTAATGG
>CAMDRL010000051.1 GCA_945906835.1 Rickettsia typhi | reverse complement strand
TCAGGTAAGGGATTTAGTACTTTATTAGATTTTCAAACCGCAATCGCAATACAATCTTTATCAAATACCATATTACTCTTTTTGATATTTTTGGGAATTAGAAATAGATTTAGAATTAAGAGTTAGATGTTTATCCAGCAGTGTCTAATACTCAAACCTAACTCTTAAAACTCCAGAGTGAGATTGATACTTGTTCCTTTTTTCCATAATATATTCGCCACTTACCACAAAAGAATTTGCTCCGTAAATATCAATTCCTCCGCCAATTTTTAAACTTTTTGGATCATTTTTTGATGATAAATTGTTGAAAGTGGCAGTTTGTCCAACAAAGTTGCTGGTTGTTGTTTGTCTATTATTCAAAAAATTATATCCATAAGAGGCGCTAATTTTTGGAGAAATTTTAGTATGTTTTTTAGTTGTCATTTCATATCCCAAATTCAATCCCAATCTGCCTTCAAGAAAATTAGATGAGCTGCTTTTCACATCCAAATTCACGCTACCAGCTCCATTTTCAGTGTAGCTATCAGTATTATTTCTAACAAAGTTAAGTGATGCTTCTGGAGTGATATTAAAGCCATTACCAATGTCTTTTACAAATCCACTTCTAACTTTTGTAATGTAAGTTTGACCTTGGTAATTAGAATTGGCTAGTCTGTTTACCGATGAAATTAAGCGGTTAGAAGTGTAATCGTTCCAAGCGAACCCTAATACAGTATCTAAGAAATATTTACCAAAGCTATGTCCGCTATAAGCGTTAATTTGATAAGTATCGATGTTGGTTGTTTTAAGAGAATCTGAAGATTTGATATGAGAGTTTGCATAGCTTAGCCCCAAGCCTAAACTGGTATTTTTGGTAACTTCTTTATCATATCCAAAAGCAAAACCTAAAGATTTAGAATCGTAACCATCATTTTCATTGATGTTATTTTGTTTTGCTGCAGTTCCAAATGTTTGCGCCCAGATGCCATTATTTTCAAGAGAATCGCCAAGTGAAATACCAGATTTTTTGCTAGAATTGGAGTTGTTGCCTTCATAAGAAGCTTCTGTGATATTTGCACTAGATGATTTATTAACGCTGTTTTTATCAAGCGAAGCAAAATGTATTTCATCCATTCTATTTTCAGCAGTTTTAACTGAATTATTAACAACATTCACATGACTAAATTTGATGCTATTAGTATCTTGCGTAGTTACTGAATTTAAGACTTCTTTAACTTGAGAAATGCTAGAGCTGTTATCAAGATATTCTTGAAGGGATTTTAATTCTCCAGTTGCTGATGCACCAATTTCATTGATAACATTATAGGCACTTTGTGATGATGTGTCGTAGGTAATTGCTTCTGCAGGTTTTCTTGAGGCAATTAAAATTAGATCATTGTTTACAGAATTGGTTGTAAAAGTAAGAAGGCTAAATTTATTACTATTGGAATTATTAATATTAATTTTTGAATCATTAATTGCGTTTATAGAAGACCCATCTTGACCATCTACAATATTATATTTCGAACCACTAGCAATAAAGCTATAATTAGGGCTGATTGCAACATTAAGATTAGTATTTGCGTCAATTGAGGTGATTCCAGTTACTGTTACTTTACCAAAAGTTTTGGCATTTGTAAGGTTGATATTAATGCTGTCACCGCTTTTAAGGGTAAGGTTGCCAATAATATTATGAGAAGCGCTGTTAAGATTAATAGTGCCAGCGCCACTTCCAACTATGTTGCCATTAATGGTTCTATTGGTATTGCTGAAGTTTAATGTGCCATTTAGAGAAGTGGTGTTGGCATATATATTATCAGAACCAAGATTTAATGTTGCATTTGACCCAATTTTGAGGGTTTGAGTTCTGATTGATCCATTAATATTAATAGTTTTATTGTCAGAAATATTGATACTAGATAATCCATTGGCTGTACCAAGTGATGAAGTTGATCCAAATGTATTATTGTCGGTAAGATTAATTGATGAAGAATTAGGTGAATTGCTATCTACCGAACCATTGAGTTTGGTGGTGGCAATATTTAATGTTGATCCAGAAAACAAGAAAATGTCGCCATTAAAAGATCCGCCGTTAAGATTAAGCAATTGAGATGCATTTCCAGATGATAAATTTCCAGTAATAGATCCTCCATTTAAATTAAAAGAAGAGTCTGCATGTTTGCTGAGGAAAATGTTGCCGGTTATTGATCCTGCATTATTTGTGATGTCAAGATTAATATATCTAAGGATAATTTCCACTTTTTCAAAATCTTCAAAATTTTTGATGTCAAGATTAATATATTTAAGTGAGGCAGATGAATTTATATGTCCATTAATGATCCCGCTATTTGTTATTGAAACATCTGATGCGGGGGATTCTGATGAGGTGGGTCCAGAAATAGATATATTGCCGTTAATTTCTCCACCACTTTTGTTTATAATTGTAGATGAGCTGGTTCCAGATATAAGTATATTGCCGTTAATTTCTCCACCACTTTCGTTGACAATTGTATTGGATAGGGCGGTTGCAGATGAAGTAGCATTTGCAACGCCTATTGCGTTAGAGCTTCCTTGAATAAGACCACTATTAATCACCGATAGTTTAGATGAAGAGATTCCTGAATAGCTGATTGCTGATCCTGTAGATGTAATTGAGCCAGCATTTTGAATTGTTAAGTCTGGAGTGTAATGTGTCGATAATGATTTATTTATACGTGCATTTATCGCAGAGTTAGTACCCGAAATTATTGTTCCAGATGCCGTGTTAATATTTGTTGTTCCAGATGCTTCATAAAATGATATTGCTATAAAATTACTGGTAATATTGCCAGATTTTAGGTCTAAAGATGCTAAATTAGCCCCATTAGAAATGTTAATAGCGGGTGTTGTTTTGCTAGTAAGGTTAATTCCATTGGAGCTGGAAGCTTCAACTATAATCTTAGAGCCAGTGAAAGAGTTGTTTTTAATTGAGCTTAAATTACCTTCAGCACTAACTGTCATTGTTTGGTTATGCGATGTAAAGTATTGTGTTATTGAAACTGGAGAATCAAAAACTATGTCAGCTGCAAATGATGATGTAGCAAAGGCGCAAGAGGAAACTAGCGTCAAAAATAGTTCTGTAATTTTCTTAAAAGTTTTTTCTGTCAAGCTCTTCATAGAATGCTTCTCTTTAAAATCCCCTCTATAATAAAAAATGTATCTTTCAAAAGAATTATAAGCAAATTTTACATTATGTCAATACTGTATTTTTTTGACACTATAACAAATCAAGAAATATCAATAGATTTTTAGTTTGGTATGTTTTGGGTTTTCTTCCTTATCGCCCACAATAATTGAGGGGTGATAAGGGGAATCGCCCACAATAATTGAGGGGTGATAAGGGGAGATGAATGGAGTACTTATTTTGAGTAGAAGGCTTTTTTAAAAAGTTTTATTTGGGGGTTTTAGCTGATAAACTTCTCTAATCGTGATTTAATCCAAATTCTGAAACGATCAATATAGCTGAATATTGCTGGAACCACAATTAAAGTTAAGATAGTTGAAGAAATTAATCCGCCAATAATTGCTATGCCCATTGCGGTTCTTGGTTTTGAGGATTCACTAAGTCCAATAGCAATTGGAATTGTACCAGCAATTAAAGCGAAGGATGTCATTAAAATTGGTCTTAAGCGGGCTTTTCCAGCTATAATTAAAGATTCTTTGCGAGACTTTCCTTGCGTGATTAAATGATTGGCAAAATCAACCAATAAAATTGAATTTTTGCCGCAAACTCCAAGCAACATAAAAATTCCCAAAACTGTAAAAATATTAAGAGATTGTCCTGTGGCAAAAAGTGCTAAGAAGGCGCCGCATAAAGCCAATGGTAAGGCGACCAATATGGTTAGAGGTGTGATGAAAGATTCATATAGGCTGGTTAGAATTAGATAGATGAATAAAATTGATAAAAACAACACCATGCCCATTGAATTTTGTAAATCTTGCATATTTTCAGAATCGCCAACGAAGGAATAACGAATTTCGGGAGGTAGTTTTAAATCTCCTTTTTCAAATGAATTTTTCATGTTATCTATAACATCGCCAAGACCAACATTCTTTGCTAAGCTGGCAGTAACTTGAATATAACGCCCACGATCTTGACGATTGATAGTAGCGGCTTCTTTTGATTCAGAAGGAAAAGCAACATCAGAAAGCTTAATTAATCTTTGATTAACATTTGGTACATAAAAGTTATTAAAATTTGCTCTTAAATCGCGCTGATCTTCCTTTAATCTAACTCGAACATTATATTCTAAATCATTTTGGCGTAACTTGCTTGGGGTGTATCCTTCAACATAGCCGCGCAATTCTTCACCAACCGTTTGAGGATTTATGCCATATAATTTTGCCTGCGCATCTTTGATATTTACACGAAATTCACTTCTGGTGCTTTTATTGCTGGAATCAACATCTTTAAAATTGTTACTTTGCTTCAAATTTTCGAGTAATTTATTTGTATAATCTTCAAGAATTTTTTGATTTGCTGAAATTAAAAATAAATTAAAAGGCTGTCCACCACGAGATGCTCCACCAGAAGGATCGTAATCTTTTACAGCTGGATTGGCATAGGCAAATTTCTTCAAACTATTGCGCAATTTTTGTTTGAAATCTGCGGTTGCAATATTTCTTTTGTTGCCACTTTTTAATTTGACATAAATGCTGGATTTATTGGACTGCCCAGCTCCATTTGAGCCAACAGCTAATGCTGTTAGTTCTACTTCAGGATTTTGTCTGATAATTTCATCAACTTCTTTTGCGGTTTTGTGGGTGATGTCTAAATTTGCGTCAGCTTCAAGCTCAAGACTGACGGTGATTTCGCCATTATCATTTTCTGCCATGAATGTTTTAGGCACGAATTTTGCGGCTGCAATACTTAATATGAAAACTGCCAAAGTGATTAGAAGAATAGCTTTTGGCCGGTCGATTGAGTAATGCAAAGCTTTTTCATAATAATTTTCTAGCCAAATTTGAAATTGGTTAAATTTACTCAGAATTTTAGAGGAAGTATTTTTGTGATTTTTGCCGCTGCCAGAAAGATAGGCGCATAATACGGGAATGATGGTGATGGCGACAAAAAGACTAACCAGCATAGAAAATGAGATGGTAAGACCAAATTGTTTTAGAAATTGTCCGATAGTTCCATCCATAAAACCAACTGGGGTGAATACCGAAATTACCACTAAAGTTATGGCGGTTACTGCCATCAAAATTTCTTTAGTGCCAACTGAAGCGGCTTGTATGGGCGTTAATCCACTTTCAATTTTGCGATAAATATTTTCGGTAACTACAATTGAGTCATCAACCAAAAGCCCCACTGCTAAACTTATAGCTAAAAGTGAAACTACATTTATAGAAAAGCCCGCCAAATACATTAAAATAAAAGAGCTGATGAGCGAAATTGGTAAGGCGATGGCAGTGATTAAAGTGGCACGAGAATTTGCCAAGAACAGCAATACTACGGTGACCGTGAGTATGATTGAAATTGTAATAGCCTCATAAACATCTAAGACATTGTTTTTTATGTAAGTGCTGGAATCTTTAACAACTTTAATTTCTGGCCTGCCTTTCATGCCAGCAAAATCTTTCTCCATTTTAGTAATCGCTGTGTTTATGCCATCAACCACTGAAATAATGTTGGAGTCAGATTGGCGATAAATGTCGATGAATAGAGCTTTTTTGCCATTAATGAAGGCGCGGGAATTTTCTTCTTCTAAGCCATCTATAACTTCACCAATATCAGAAATTCTGGTGGGAACTTCGTTAGAATAAAAGTTAACAATAGTATTTTTAATTTGGTCAATCTCGTTAAATTCACTATTGCTGCGGAAAATTAGCTCTTTGCTTTCTTTGTCAGATTTGCCGATGGGAATATTCTTTCCAGAATTACTTAACTGATTTTTAACTTGAGTTAATGAAATTTCGCGGGATTTTAATTTTTTTTGATCAAGTAAAACAGCAATTTCTCTTTTTCTGCCGCCAAGAATTTCTACCATTCCCACGCTATTTGCTTGCTCCAAGCGTGGAGAAATATATTGATCTGCTAAGTCAAAAAGCTCTGCTTCGCTTAAATCTCCATTTATTGAAATGGTCATTATTGGTTGGTCAGAAGGGTCAATGCGACGAATTACGGGGTCTTTAATATCTTCGGGTAATTTGCCTTTGGTTTGATTTACCTTATCACGAATTTGCTGTTCAGCGTATTTAATATCAACACCTTGATAGAAATTTACAATAACTCGACTGGTATCTTGCAGGCTTCGAGAATTCAATCTTTTTATGCCAGAAATTGTGCTAATTTCTTCTTCAAGAGGTTTGGTTATTAGGGTTTCAATTTCAGCTGGGCCAGCGCCTTCGTAGGAAGTGACAACATAAATTGTGGGAATATTAACATCTGGATAAAGATCTACAGACATTCTTTTAAAGCAAATGATACCAACTGTAATGATGACAATCATAATACAGGTGATGAAGGCTGGTCTTTTTATTGATAAATCAACTAAGTTCATTTATTGGTTTTGGTTGTTGGTTGCACATTTTTCGCTATCTTTGTCATTCCCGCCCTCCTTTGTTATTCCCGCGAAGGCGGGAATCCAGTTTCTTATCTGATACTCTGGATTCCCTTCGCGGGAATGACAAAGAGAGTTTGAATAACGAAGGTATAAAGCTATAGCAATGAATTAATAAGCGCTCTCGCTATCATATAATTTTTTATCGGCGATTAAACTTAAAAGTTGATATGCTGTTTGTACAGTTGTTAGCATTGATTTTGAATATTCTTGCTCAAAAAGTAAAATTTGATAAGTGGTGGTGCGTCCTTGTTTTAGAAGTTTTTTCTCATTTTCTAATTTGGCTTTTTGTGCTGCTTCAATTTTTCTAGAAAGAATCAAATTTTCTTTATAATTTTCTAAATTTTGCATTAAATTACTCCAATCATTTTCTTGGTCGAAGAGTTTTCTGTGATAATCCATTTTGGCATAAGAAGAGCTTTT
This sequence comes from Rickettsia typhi, assembly GCA_945906835.1. Lineage (GTDB taxonomy): Bacteria > Pseudomonadota > Alphaproteobacteria > Rickettsiales > UBA1997 > UBA2645. The sequence goes on along the minus strand of CAMDRL010000051.1, from coordinate 1,376 downwards.
AACTGCGCCTTGTTTGACTGCAGAAGAAAGTCCAATATTAATTGGCATAGAAAAATTTATGCCAATCGCACCTTCCATGCCTTTAGCGTCAAAAGATCTTGTTGCTGCTAAAGATGCGCCAGCTTCAACCCCTTTAAAAGCGTAAGAACCATTTAAATTTAAAGATGGTTTGCTGTTTTCTTCTTCAATTTTTGCATTGGCAATGGCGGCTTTCATTTGGGCTTCTGCTGATTTTGTATCATATCTACTGCCATTTCTGGCATTGGTAACAACTAAGCTTTCTAATTTTTGGGATTTAATTTCTTCCAAAGCCTCATCTACTTGGTCAGAATCGATATATCTTTGTTTGTTAAAATTTCGGGCAGAAATTTTAGCATTATTTTGTGCTTGTTTTAATTCAAGAGTTTTTTGTTCAACCAAAGCCTTTGCTTGCAAGACATCAGCATTTTCGCCAAGATTCATATTATAGCGTTTTGTAACATATTCTAATATTTCTTGAGATTTCTTCAAAGTTAAAGTTTGAATTTCGACAATTTTTTTATTTGCCACCAAATACCAATAAGATTTTTCTGCTTCAATTAGTGAGTTTAAAGAAATGAATTTAGCGTTTAATTTAGTGGATTCATTTTGATAAAGCAGGGCATCTTGAGAGGCTTTGGTTGAAGCCCCAAGTCTATTTTGCCAAAGAGGCAAAGAAAGTTGAATAGCAGGATTAGTTTGATAATTAGAAGCTGCCAAAGATGGATTAGGGAAGTTGGAAGTATTAAAATTTTTATAAGTATATTTATTAATTGAATAATAAAGCTTGCTGGTAAGTCCAAAGCTGGCAGTTTGAGAAAGACCAATTTGGTAATTTTGATTATAAAGTTCGGTATAGCGCAATATTTGTGCTGCTTGGCTTGGTTGGTTAAAGCCAGTTTGGGCTGATCCAAAAAGATTTATTGCAGTTACAAGATCTGCTTTCTTTTTTAAAAGTTCTGCGGATTCAGCTTGTTTATTAGCTGCTGTGTAAGAAAGATTTTGACCTTTAACTTGCTCTAAATATTCAGGCAAAGAAAGGGAGTGGGAAGTTTGGGTTGAAATTAAAATTAAGAATATTGAGAAGAAAATTCTTCTTAGAAAATTTTGCAAGCTAGATCAAATTTTAATTTTTTATCAAAAGGCTGATATTGTGATGGTGCTGTCAGCGGGAATCGAACCCGCGACCTCTTCATTACCAATGAAGTGCTCTACCGCTGAGCTATGACAGCAATTTTATATTTTGAGAAAGATTATCAATGCATATAATATGGGAGCGGCATTGAAGTCTAAGCTGATGTAAAAGTCAATATGGCTGATTGTGTTTTTGTGGTAATTGTCTCATTACGCACAGCTTT
>CAMDRL010000050.1 GCA_945906835.1 Rickettsia typhi | reverse complement strand
TTGAAGTAAGAATTGTAAAGTGCTCCACATGCTGTGCAAGAAAAACGCCCAGAGATTCTTTTTAATAAAACTTCATCTTCTGCTTCAAAATCAAAAACAACGTCAATCTTTTTATTTAAAGACTCTAACATTTGGTCAAAAATAATAGCCTGACTAAGATTTCTTGGAAATCCATCAACTATAAATCCACCATTACAATCTGCCTGAGAAATTCTATTTCTGATAATATCAACTACCACTTCATCTGGAACTAATTTTCCAGAATTCATATAATCTTTTGCCATAACGCCAATTTCACTTTGCAATTCAACTTCTTTTCTCAAAACTTCTCCAGTTGAGATAGTTGGAATTTTCATCTCTGCCGCCAAAATTAAGGACTGAGTTCCCTTTCCAGACCCTGGAGGACCCATAAAAATTATATTTATCATATTATCTTCTCATTCTCACTCTTCTTTTTTTAACATTTGTTCCATATTTTCCAGCAAACATGTGGGATTGCACTTGACCAATTAAATCAAGAACAACATTAACCATAATTAAAATTCCAGTTCCACCAATATGCAATGGTATAGAATAATGCGTAACTAAAATTTCTGGTGTAATACAAACAAAAATTAGATAAATAGCGCCAAGCAGCGTTAAACGTGCCACAACTTTATCTAGATAAGCAGATGTATTTGCACCTGGTCTAATTCCAAGAATAAAGCAATTACTTTTTTTCAAATTATTTGAAACTTCTTCTGTATTAAAAATTATCGAAGAATAAAAATACGAAAAGAATAAAATTAAAACCGAAAATACAATTAAGTATAAGGACCCACCTCTTCTTAGCATTGATACCAAAAAATCTCCATCCGCCCCAGTAAACTGAATTATAGCTGACGGAAACATTAAAATTGAACTGGCAAAAATTGGCGGAATAACACCAGCAATATTAATTTTAAGCGGCAAGAAAGATGAATCGCTCATTCCAGAGGCTTTCATCATAGCGCCGTTTGGATATTGTATCTTAATACGTCTGTGAGTCTTTTCAATAAAACAAACAAACATAAGAAATCCAGCAAAAACTGCAAAAAACACGACTACAGTTAACCAAGAATATACTCCTGTTCTGGAAAGATCAAAAACCTGTATTATTGTTGAAGGTAAAGAAGAGACAATACCTACAAAAATAATCAAAGAAATTCCATTACCAATTCCTGAAGCAGTGATTTTTTCACCGAACCACATCAACATTACGGTTCCACCCACTAAACTAATACAGGTGGTCCATAAGAAAATTGGTGAATCTGAAATAAAAGCGCTTTGGTCTCCATTGGAAAGGGCGTAGTAAACGCCAAGAGCTTGAAAAAAAGCCAAAACTATCGTAAGATATCTAGTATATTGATTGATCTTGGCGCGACCATACTCACCTTCTTTTTTTAAAGCCGCTAAACCTTTATACATTGAGGTTAAAAGCTGCATGATAATCGATGCAGTAATATATGGCATTATATTAAGAGCAAAGATACTCATTCTTTGCAGTGCCCCACCAGAAAACAGATTCACCATACCAAAAATATTGGCACCCGAACTTTCAAAGAATTTTTTCAACACATCAACATTCACGCCCGGAATCGGCACAAAAGTACCAAATCTATAGATAAGAAGAATAAAAATTGTAAATAATATTCTTTTTTTTAATTCTGAACTTGAAGCTAACACTGACACAATTTTGATGTTTTACTTGGTTATGTCGATTAAGCAAAAGCTTTGGCTTTAGCAGAGTAAGTATCTACTGCGATTTTAAAATTTACTGTAACTGAACTATCTTTTCCCATTATTAACTTCACTTTTGAATCTTTGCTTTTGATAAGACCAAATTCTTGCAATGTTTCCTTGCTGATAACGCTAGAAGTATTAATTTTTTGTTTTTCAGCTAAGCTAATAATATCAGAAATATTAACGGCTTCATATTCTTTTCTTGAAACATTTTTAAAACCTCTTTTAGGCAGTCTCATGTGAACTGGAGTTTGACCACCTTCGAAACCTTTCATTCCTGAGCCAGTTCTAGCTTTTTGACCTTTTACACCACGACCAGATGTTTTGCCTTTACCCGATCCAATACCGCGACCAACTCTGATGCGATCGTTTCTTTTGATTTTTGCTAGATTATTTAAAGAGATAGACATGTCTGTGAAATATATAAATTTATGCTAATGATATTTTAATAACATGCTGAACTTTTTTCACCATTCCAAGAATGGATTCAGAACACGTTAATTCGGCAACGCTGCCAATTCCTCTAAGTCCAAGACCTATAACACTACCTTTTTGCTTGGCGCTTAATTTTGATCCACCTTTAGTTTGTGTAATGCGGATTTTTTTGTTCAAAAAATTATCTAAATGCATGGATTATTCGTTAATTATGTTAAGAGCTAGATTTCTTCTTTTGATTATTTCAGAAATTTCTTTTGATCTTTTTTCAGCAATAAGCTTAGGAGAAGTGAGTAGTTTTAAAGCTGCAAAAGTTGCTCCAACCATGTTATATGGATTTGAAGTCCCAACTGATTTTGCAACGATATCGCGGATTCCAGCACATTCAAATACAGCGCGCATAGGTCCACCAGCGATAACTCCAGTACCTGCAGGAGCTGATCTTAAATAAACTTTTGCTGAACAAAATTTACCAAAAATATCATGATGAATTGTTCTTCCTTCTTTTAAAGCAACTTTAGTCATTGCTTTTTTAGCAGCTTCAAAAGCTTTGTTTTTAGCATCAGATACTTCTGTTGCATTACCTTTTCCAACTCCAACTTTACCATTTTTGTCACCAACTACAACCAAAGCAGCAAATGAAAGGTTTTTACCGCCTTTAACAGTTTTAGAAACTTTATTTACCGAAATAAGTCTTTCTAAAATCTCGGTATTGTTATTGTTGTTATTTTTAGCTTGTTTTGACATCTTATAAAAATTTAAATTAGAATGATAATCCAGCTTCGCGGCAAGATTCAGCTAAAGCTTTAACTCTTCCGTTATAAATATAAGCTCCTTTGTCGAATACAACTTTAGTGACCCCGCCTTTTAAGCATATTTCTGCAAAGGCTTTTCCAACCAACTTAGCTTTTTCCATTCCACTAATTTTCTTAGATTCATCAAGAAATAAAGTTGAAGAGGAGTGCAAAACCTTCCCATCAACTGAAATAAGTTGGGCGTAGAAATTTTTATTTGATCTAGAGACAACAATTCTTGGTCGAAGAGACTTATTTCTCTTAGCGATGTTGCTTTTAACTCTGTATTTTCTTCTTTCGTAATTAGTAAGCATTTTACTTCTTTTTACCCTCTTTTCTTAAAATTTGTTTTCCAAAAATCTTTACACCCTTACCTTTATATGGCTCAGGCTTTCTGAAAGAAATAATTTCTGAAGCAACTTGACCAACCAAAACTTTATCATCACCAAAAAGTATGATTAAATTTGGTTTTTCAAATGCAGCTGTAATGCCTTTTGGTAAAGCATAAAATATTTCATGACTATATCCTAAAGTAAGCATTAAAATCCCTTTATCAACAGCAGCTTTGTAACCAACTCCGTTGATTTCTAGCGTAGTTTTAAAAGGATCTTTTAAACCTTGAACTATATTTTTAATATTGCTTCTATCCATACCAACAAATTTTGATATATCAGAAATAGCATTACTTTCGGCAGATAGCTTAATCTCATTATCTTGATAGGTAACTTTTACCCCAAGAGTGACTTTATAAGATTTTTTCACCTTACCATTATCAAAAGTTAGTGCATTTTTATCAACTGCAACTTTGATATTTTCAGGAATTTTAATTGGTAGTTTTCCTACTCTAGACATAAAATAACTCTAAATTAAAAGATTTTTAGTAAAATTTCGCCGCCAAGATTTTTATTTCTGGCTTCGTGGTCCGAAATAATTCCTTGAGAAGTTGAAATAACAACTAATCCTAAACCATTTTTTACAGAAGGTATTTCTTTAGAACCGCAATAAACTCTTCTTCCTGGTTTTGAAACAACAGAAACTTCGCTTACAACTGGATTTGAATAATGATATTTCAAATGAATATCGAATCTTTCAAAAGAATTTTCATCTTTTATTTTGCTGTAATTCAAAATAAACCCTTCATCTTTTAGTATTTTTAAAATACTTTCTCTTAGATTAGATACAGGAGAAGATATAACAGCTCTTCTTACTAAATAACCATTTCTAATTCTTGTAACTAGATCTGAAACTGGATGATTAACAGACATCTTTTATATAAATTTATATTATTAAAAACTACCAGCTAGACTTAACTAAACCTGGAATTTGACCCCAAGAAGCTAACTCTCTAAGTGCAATTCTTGAGAGACCGAATTTTCTAAAATTACCTCTTGGTCTGCCGCTAAGACTGCATCTATTTCTATATCTTGAAACAGAGCCATCTCTTGGCATTTCAGAAAGTTTAATTTGTGCTACCAACCTTTCTTCAAAGGGAAGTTTAGAATCCTTTGCTGCATTAGATAATTTTAATCTTTTTGCTTTTTGTAATTGAGAAAGTTTTTCTCTTTTTTGATTTCTTTTAATTAAAGATTGCTTTGCCATTTTGAACTATTTAATTGGAAGATTAAGCTTTTTAAGCAGATATAGAGACTCTTCTTTTGTCTTAGCTGTTGTAGCTATGGTAATATTCATACCGAAAATTTTCATTATATTATCAAGATCAACTTCTAGAAATACATTATGCTCTTTTAAACCAAAACTATAATGTCCACTTTGGTTAAATCCTTTCGAAGACAATCCTATAAAATCTTTTACTCTTGGTAAAGCAATATTTACAAGTTTATCAAAAAACTGATGCATCTTTTTACCTCTTAGAGTAACTCTGCAGCCAATAGGCAAATCTTTTCTAAGCTTAAAAGTAGAAATCGCTTTACGAGATTTTGTTAATACAGCCTTCTGACCGGCAATATTGGATACTTGAGCTGCAAGATAAGATAAAAATTTATTATCACTATCTACAGCTTTAATACCGACATTGAGACTAATCATCTTCAACTTAGGAACTTCTAAGTCATTTGAATATGAAAATTTCTTTTTTATTTCAGAAATTGAATCTTTATATAATTTTTCAGTTAATGTTTGCATCACTTATTGGTTAATCGATTTTTTTACCAGATTTTTTTGAAACGCGATATTTTCTAGTGAATTCTTTTCCTTCGCCAGAATCTATAACAAATTTTACTTTTACAGCTTTTCCATCTTCCGCGTGAGCAATATTTGAAATATGAATTTGTTTTTCAACTTTCAATATTTGACCAGGTGTAGAAGATGTTGGCTTCTTGTGCACAGTGGCTAAATTTGCACCTTCCACAATAACCTTATCACCATTAATGGTGGTGATTTTACCAGCTTTTCCTTTACTTGATCCAGATATAACAATTACCTGATCATTTTTTTTAAATTTACTAGCCATATTATAAAACCTCCGAAGCTAATGACGCGATTTTAAGGAAGTTTTTTTGCCTAACTTCTCTTGCAATTGGTCCAAAAACACGAGTGGCCAATGGCTCTCCGTCTTTGTCAACAAGAACTAAAGCGTTATCATCGAACTTGACATAACTACCGTCACTTCTAACGATTTTACTTTTTGTTCTAACTATAACTCCCTTTGCTACTTGACCTTTTTTAACTTTTGATCCCGGAATTACACTAGTAATTGATACAACGATAATTGTACCAACACCAGTAATCATGTGGTCGCTGCCACCCAAAACTTTAATACATGTTGCGGTTTTTGCCCCAGAATTGTCAGCAACTACCAAGCTTGATTGCATTTGAATCATTTTATACCCTATTTATTGTAAGTTTCTTAATTAACTTTTAATACCCATTTTTTTCTTTTAGAAATTGGTCTTGAGCTGATAATTTCAACTTCATCGCCAACATTTACTTTTTGACCTTGTGAATCCACCAAATACTTCTTATGAGTAGTGATATATTTACCATAGCGAGGATGCTTTTTAGAGGTTGTCGCAATACCTTTAAAAGTTTTATCGTCAATGATGTTTAAAATTTTTACTTTCATAAGTTATGCCTTTGCAACTTTTTTATTACTATTAATCTTCGTAAACAATCTAGCGATTGCCTTCTTTTTATTTTTATATTCTTTGGCAACCACTAATTCACCAGATGACGATTTAATTCTCATCATCATAAGATCTTTTTTAATAGTTGCAATCTCAGCTAAAGTTGAGCTTTTTTCTTCTTTTTTCATATCTAAATTAGATCAAATTAACGATTTTTGTTTTAAAAGGTAGCTTTGCTGCAGCTTTTTCTAAAGACATAACAGCTGATGCATCATCAATTCCATCAATTTCAAAGATGATTCTACCTGGTTTTATTTTAGCAATATAATATTCAACATTACCTTTACCACTACCCATTCTAACTTCAGCTGGCTTTTGAGTAACAGGGGTGTGAGGGAATATTTTGATCCAAAGCTTTCCAGCTCTCTTCATGTAACGAGTAATGACCTTTCTGGCTGATTCAATTTGTTTAGAATTTAATTTTCCAGATTCAAGAGCCTTTAATCCAAAAGCACCGAATTTTAAACTATTGCCAGAAGCAGCGGTGCCAAGAATTTTCTTGCCACCCTTTTGGGCCTTTCTGTATTTTGTTTTTGCAGGAGTTAGCATTTTTATAACTAATTATTTTGATTTCTTTTCAGTAAGTCCTTTATATATCCAAACCTTGACACCAATTACTCCGTAAGTGGTATAAGCATTTGCTGTAGCATAATCTATATTTCCTTTTATAGTGTGAAGAGGAACTGATCCTTCTTTATACCATTCTGTTCTAGCAATCTCTGCACCACCGAGTCTTCCAGCAACTGCAATTTTAATTCCTAGTGCGCCATATTTCATGGCTGATTGCATAGATTTTTTCATGACTTTTTTGAAAGCAGCGCGTCCTTCTAATTGCTTAGCAACACTTTGAGCAACCAAAGAAGAATTCAAATCTGGCTTATCAATTTCAACTATTTTTACATCAACTTTTGAACCAGCGATTTTCTCAACAGATTTGTTGATTTTTTCAATATCAAGACCTTTTTTACCGATAAGAACGCCAGGTTTCGATGTCTTAATAATAAGGTTAATCTTATCAGAAGGTCTTTCAATGATAACGCTTCCAATGCCACAATGAGCATAGTTTTTCTTTACAAAAGCTCTGATTGCTATATCGTTAATAAGTTTCTTAGCATAATTTTTATTATCATACCAAATTGACTCCCAATTCTTATTATTAAGAAGTCTAAAACCAACTGGATTAACCTTTTGACCCATTTTTCCTCTATTTTGATTTTTCTTGTTTTTCTTCTAAAACAACTCTGATGTTGCTAAAAGTTTTTAAAATTCTGCTTGATTTACCACGACCTCTAGCCGCGAATCTTTTTAAAGCAAAAGCCCGACCAATATCGATTCTTTTTACATATAAACTATCAATATCCATATTGTGATTGTTTTCAGCATTAGACATCGCTGAATAAACAAGTCCACTAACAACTGGGGCAAGTTTTAAATTGCAAAACTTTAAAAATTTTATAACCTCAGAAACTGGTCTGCCGGTTAAATTACCAGTCAACCTCATAACTTTAAGAGGACTTGATTTTACGGAGCTTAAATAAGCTACTGCTAATTTCTCAGTCATATTTATTATTTTTTAATTTTTTTATCTCCGGAGTGACCGTAAAAAGTTCTAGTTGGAGAAAATTCTCCAAACTTATGACCCACCATTCCTTCCGTAACAGAAACTGAAACAAATTTTTTGCCATTATGAACAGCAAAGTTAATACCTACAAATTGAGGTAAGATTGTTGATCTTCTTGACCATATTTTAACAATAGGTTTTTTTGAAGAGTTAACATAGTCTCTTGCTTTTTTTAGTAGATATCCATCTACAAAAGGTACTTTCCAAGCTGATCTAGGCATTTTTTAAAATATTATATATTATTTAGCGTGTCTTGATTTTACAATAAATCTATTAGACGGATTCTTTTTGGTTCTGGTTCTCTTACCTTTAGCTGATTTACCAGTAGGAGAAACTGGATGTCTACCTCCAGAAGTTTTACCTTCACCGCCACCATGAGGATGATCTACAGGGTTCATTACAACACCTCTAACTGTTGGTCTAATTCCTAACCATCTAGATCTACCGGCTTTACCGATTGAAATATTTTTATTATCAATATTTGAAACAGATCCAATCGTTGCCATACAGTCAAGCAAGAATAGTCTGATTTCACCAGATTGCATTTTAATCAATGCATATCCACCGTCCTTTCCAACAAGTTGAGCATAAGTGCCAGCTGATCTAGAAACTGCACCGCCGCACCTTGG
>CAMDRL010000049.1 GCA_945906835.1 Rickettsia typhi | reverse complement strand
AAATGATCGAAGCCTTCTTTAGAAACTTCACGATTTGTGGCTTCAGTGACTTTAGTTTTTTTCTTTATTATTTTTTCATTACTGTCAAAAATTTCGTAAGAATTATTGTTGATTATGCCAAATTCTCCATCATCTAAAGTAATAATTTTATCGCTATGCGCACTTACCGCATAATAATCAGAAGCGATGAAATTTTCATCTTTACCAATTGCCACAATTAAAGGAGAGCCTTTTTTGGCAAACGCAATGGTATTTTCTTGGTCTTTAAAAATTACTGCTAAAGCGTAAGTGCCATGAATTTCAGCGGCAGTTAAAATTAGAGATTTTTTAATATTAGAAGTTTTTTTGTAATGATATTCAATTAAATGAGGTACAACTTCAGTGTCAGTTTGGCTAAGGAATTTTACACCATTTTTTTGCAATTTTTCTTTTAGCTCTTGGTAATTTTCAACAATACCATTATGCACCACACAAACTTCATCAGAAGCGTGGGGATGAGAATTTTCTTTACTTGGAACGCCATGAGTTGCCCATCTGGTGTGACCAATTGCAATATTTGATTTAAGAGGGTTTTCTTGTAAGGCTTTTTCTAATTTAGCAATTTTACCTTCTTCTTTTACAGTGTTGAAGTTGCCATTTATTAAAGCTGCAATTCCTGCCGAATCATAGCCGCGATATTCAAGTTTTTTTAAACCTTCAAGAACTTTTGCAGTAATATTTTTATTGCTGACAGCACCAACGATTCCGCACATTTTTTATTTTAATTTGGTTAAGTAAATGAGAATGGAGTTATGCTATTAAAGGCTTTGGGAAAGTAAATTGTAATTTTTTGAAATAATAATTTGTGGCAAGAACTTGTGACACGCACCTCTCCTAACTAATAACCGAACGCGCTAATCTACAGCCCCTAACCCCTTCTTGATAAGGAAGGGTTAGGGGCGGTAGATTAGCGCGTTCGGTTTTAAAAATAATTCACCAACCCCACATTATTAGTTGCGACAAAAAAATATTAAACTAAAAATTCACTAACTTTTTCAAAAACATTTTAAAACCTCACAAAATTCGTAAATGCAAAAAAACCAATATTTTCAAACTTGGCTTTTCGTTGCTTTTACATTCTGCTTCTTATTATGCAGTTTTTTAAAAATTGCCATTGCCCAAGAAAATCAAGTCACACCAATTTCAGTAAAAGAAATTTTATTCTCTGTTGAAAATAATTTAGAGATCTCTCTTTCTAATCAAGCTACTTTTAAAACCTTTACCTTAGCAAATCCAAATCGCTTAGTTATTGATATTTCAAATGCAAATCTTGAACAAAAAAATTATCAACCCACCCTACCAAGCTTTATTAGCTCTTTTAGAAACCGCGTTGATGAAAAAAATTCTTTACGATTAGTTTTTGATTTAAAAGAAAAGCTTACAATTAAAAATTCTGTCTTTCAAAAAACAGATAATTCAAATTCTGGAAAAATTATTATAGACTTTTCTGAAAAAATTAATACTACTACCATTAAATATATAGATCCAAAAACTCCTCTAAAATTTTCTAAAAACCCTGCTGAAAAAAAAGTAATTGTAATTGATGCTGGGCATGGTGGAAAAGACCCTGGAGCTATTGGAGATTACGCCCGAAGTAAAGAAAAAAATATCACTTTATCTTATGCTAAAGAACTAAAAAAACATCTTGAAAATACCAAGAAATATAAAGTTTATTTAACTCGTAATGACGATTATTTTATAAAATTAAAACAAAGAGTTGAAAAAGCCCGCAAATTAAAAGCTGATTTATTTATCTCTCTTCACGCTAATTCAATTGGCGACAATGTAACTTCTGGCCTTTCAATTTATACTTTATCAGAAACTTCTTCTGATAAACAGGCGGAATTACTAGCAAAAAAAGAAAATAGAGCCGATATTATTGCAGGAGCAAATTTCTCTGGAGCAAGTAAAGACATAATGAATACTCTAATTGACTTATCTCAAAGAGACAGTATGAATAAATCCTCACTATTCGCCAATATTGCTATTTTATCAGTAAGAGATGCCAATATTAAAATTTTGCAAAATACTCATAGATTCGCTGGATTTGCCGTTTTAACTGCTCCAGATATGGCTTCGGTATTGATTGAATTGGGATATTTGTCGAATAAAAACGAAGAGAAGAAGCTTAATAGTTTAATGTATAAAAGAACAATTGCTCAAAGCTTGGTTGAAGCAATTGATAAATATTTTGTTCAAATCAAAAATTAAATATGAAAAGAGTTTTAAAAATTTTAATGTTACTAGTGCTGGTTTCTGTTCTATTTGGAAGCGCCATTGGCTTTGTTTTTTTTAAAAAATATAGCAACAATCTTCCTGATTATGAACAGTTAAAATCTTACACCCCTCTAATTACAACCAGATTATACGCTGCTGACGGCTCTTTAATTAATGAATTTTCTAAAGAAAAAAGAGTTTTTGTACCAATTGTCAATATACCAAAACATCTGATAAATGCCTTTTTGGCTGCTGAAGATGCTAATTTTTATGAACATTCTGGTATTGATCCTTTCGCAATTTTTCGCACTTCGATTCAAAATACTTTATCACTTTTAAAAGGAGATCAAACCGTTGGAGGAGCTTCCACAATCACTCAACAAGTAGTTAAAAACTTTTTACTAACAAATGAAAAAACTTTCGAACGCAAAATTAAAGAAGCTATTTTAGCTTATCGCATGTCTAAATCTTTTTCTAAAGATCAAATTTTAGAACTTTATTTAAATCAAATTTATCTTGGTGCTGGGGCTTACGGCGTTGCAGTTGCTGCCGAAACTTATTTTGATAAATCAATTGATGAATTAACTATTGAGGAAGATGCGTTACTTGCAACTTTACCAAAAGCTCCTTCAAAACTTGACCCAAGAAAAAATATCGAGAAAGCCAAAGTTAGAAGAGATTGGGTGATAGAACGCATGATGGCGGAAAATTTTATTACTACAGAAGAAGGCAAAGCTGCGATTGAAAAACCAATCACTCTTAAGGAAGAAAACCCTAGTGCGATTAATAAAGCAGAATTCTTTTCTGATAGCGTAAAAAAAGAACTAACTGAACTTTATGGCTCTGATGATGTTTTTGAAAATGGCATTGTAGTTCGTACTACTCTTGATACTAAATTACAAAAAATTGCCTCTAAAGCTCTTGATGATGGAATTGAACAATACGATCAAAAACATGGTTATCGTGGCGCTTTAACCAAGATTGAGATTGGCGATAAATGGCAAGAAACTTTGCAAAAATTTGATGTTAAAAAGCTTTACAAAGGCTCTTGGAAAAAAGCTGTAATTCTTTCTGTGTCACAAGATACCGCGGCAATTGGTGTAGAAAATGGCGCTCTTGGATCAATTGAATTAGCATCTCTTAAATGGGCAAGAAAATATCTTAGCATTAACAGTCTTGGTCCTGTTGTTAAAAAAATTAATGATGTTCTTGCTGTAGGTGATGTAGTTTTAGTTGAAAAAAGTGATAAAGGAGATGTTTATTTATTGCGCCAAGTTCCAGAAGTTAATGGCGCTTTTGTGGCAATAGATCCACATACTGGAAGAGTTTTAGCAATGATGGGTGGATATGTTGATGAACCAAATCAATTTAATCGCGCCACTCAAGCTATGCGCCAACCAGGGTCAACTTTAAAAACCTTTGGTTACATTGCAGCTCTAGAAAATGGCATGACCCCTGCAACAATAATTATGGATGAAGAAATTTCCTTAAATCAAGGCGCTGGTTTACCACCGTACAAACCAACAAATTATTCTGGTAAATATTATGGACCATCAACTTTAAGATCTGGTCTTGAAACATCTCGAAATGTTACAACCGTTAGAATGGCTGACCAAGTTGGCTTGGATAAAGTGGTTGATGTGATTAAAAAATTTGGCGTTAATGACAATCCACAACAAATTTACTCTTTGGTTTTAGGATCAACAGAAACCACTTTAATGAGGGTTGTTACCGCTTATGCCATGATGGTTAATGGTGGAAATAAAATTACTCCCTCAATGATTGAGAAAATTCAAGACCGCAATGGAGCAACAATTTACCGCCGCGATAAAAGAGTTTGCAGCAATTGTGTGGCTCATGGAAGTAGCGTGGAAGACATTGCTATGCCTGTTTTAGATGAATCTAGAGAGCAAATTACCGACTCTGCAACTGCTTATCAAATCACTTCAATGCTACAAGGGGTTGTGGATAGAGGTACAGCAGCAAGAGCTAAATCTGTTGGCAAAATTATCGCTGGAAAAACTGGAACAACTAACAGCTCTTATGACTCTTGGTTTGTTGGCTTCTCACCTGATTTAGTTGCGGGAGTTTATATTGGCTTTGACATGCCTAAAAGTTTAGGATCTGACGAAACTGGTGCTTCCATTGCCTTGCCAGTCTTTATTGATTTTATGAAGCAGTCTTTAAAAGATACACCTTCAACGCCTTTCCGTGTTCCAAGTTCAGTTAAATTTGTAAAAATTGATCGCGAAACTGGAAGGTCTCCGTCAGGCTCTACTCCGAAAGATAGAGTTTTCTTTGAGGCTTTAAAGCTTACAGATGCTATTGATGAAAGTAGTCCGTCAGAAGAAAATGCTTCTGAAGATTCTAGTGGCGAAGATGGGTTTGAAGATGGTGGTGTTGATCCGGTGGGGATTTACTAATTACATTTTGGAGCTCATTTCATCTACCGCCCCTAACACCTCCTTATCAAGGAGGGGGACTAACGTGCTTGGTGCCTAAGCATCCCTCCTTGATAAGGAGGGACTAGGGGCGGTAGATAACACAAACTCAAATTCCAAAACCAAAATAACAAAACACAAAATGTCCACAACAATATCATTCTTCCTCATCACCTCCATAATCCTAATCACCACAAAATTTCTCAAAGCCAAAAACTTTTACGAAAAAATTCTAGGATTGTATTTCATCTTCACCAATGCCATCATCTTAATTTTAGTCAATTCCGCCACAGATTTTGAAAATATTTTAGACATCACAATTATTTTATTTTTACTACAGATGACAATAATTTTATTCCTATTCTCAAATCAGAAAAAAATCTAACAATATGGAATTACTAGCTTGGATAATATCTATTATAGCATCTTTATTGTTAACGGTTTCAGCGTTGGCATTTTTGAAATCTCGCGACCTTTATTCAATGACGCATGTAATTATAATAAGTAATTGCTACATCATTCCTTTATTGCTTATTGGACTTGGAGTTGAGAAATTTTCCCTAATATCTTCTGCTAAAATTTTAGCTTTAATTTTGTTGAATATAATAATAACAAATTTGCTTTGTTACACCATCTTGCGTAAAGCGTTTGCTGATAAGGTCAAACCAGAAGCTGAAGTGAAGTGAAAATTTAACACCTTGTTATTCCCATTCCATTGCCATTCCTGCGTAGGCGGGAGTCCATACATACATTAATTACCAAGACAAATTGTATTCCCGCCTACGCGGGAATGGCAGTGAAAAGTTTTTAAAACTTTTTACCATAAGTCATGAAGCCCAAATAATTATTGGCGGCACTCTTAACACTTCCTGGTTCTTTTTGAGTTATGAAGTTGAACTTGATTTGAGAATCTTGGCTTAAATTTCTGGAATAGAATAATTCAATATCTTGTTCTTTACCTTGCGATTTCAAAGAAACATCAGAGGTATATCTGGTAACATTTCCATTAGCATCACGGCCAGTTGCAATATTGATTGAAGCTTTTCCAGCGTAAACTCTAAGAGGTTCAGAATAAATCATTCCTATCTTGCCGCCCAGAATATTATCATTAACTAAACCAATTGAAGAACTTCTGCTTTTAATATCGCTGTAATCACGAAATATTCCTAAATCATTACCATTAGCTTTAGTTTGCCCTTCAGAAAAGCTAGAAATTAGGTAAAAGTTTTTAGATAATTTTTTAGTTGAAGAAATTTTAAAATAAGAAGTTTTAACATCGCCCGCAGTTTCAAATGCACCAAGAGCTTTTGAGTTTAAGAAGTTATTATTGAACTCATTTAAATTACCAAAAGAAACTGAAAAGTTTGACTCGTGATTTGGTAAATAAGTTAAATTAAAATCAGAAACTTGATTTTGACGATTGCCAATTTTACTTACAGCTGAAGAGGTTTCATATGAGTTTTGTTGTAAGAAATTTGCTGAAAATTTATTATCAAAAAACTTTTTAGAAACAAAAAGCTGATTGTAATTTCTTTGATTTCCATTTTCTGCTGAAGATAAATTTGTTGTGGCAAATGATTGATATGGATTTGCCGCATAATTATTTACCGAAATGAATCCAAAATTATTGAATTTGTCATTTCTAATATTATCTGCTTCATTGCTGTTGAAGGCAAAGCCTGCTTGCAAACCTTTAGACACATCTTGCGTAAAAGAGAAACTTTCTGAATTATTTAAATATCTGTCTTCTTGAGATTTATCCACGGTTAAGAATTTTAAACCATAACGATTTTTAGAATAGTTTTTACTTAAGCCATTTCCCGTTTCTAAATAATCATTGTAAGACTTAACTTGGAATTTTAATTGAGAAGAAAGGTTGTTGCCAAATGATAAAGGAATAGTTTTGTTGCTGTAATTATTGAAGGCATAATTATCTAAAGTTGGCACTGTGTAGCTGGCAGTTTGAGTAATTTTGCTACCAAGATCAGCTTTAAAATCACGACCAAAATCATCGAAGAATACTGCTGAATTTAATTGAGATGCAACATTGGTAGAGAAGGCATCACCGAAAATTGGATCAACTGTTAAAGAAGCCGTGCTGATATCGTATCCTGCAGAGTCAACACTAGAGCCAGAACTAAGGCTAGCTCCTCCTACTGGCGCAACTGCAGCCTCTAAATTTAATAAACCTTTTCCAAAAATATTGTCAACACCTGCCGCTCCTAAATCGGTTGCAGTGGCAAGTAAAAGAGCAACAACATCAGCAGCTGTTAAACTTGGCCAAGCGCCACGAAGAACTGCTGCTGCACCTGCAACATGCGGAGTTGCCATTGAAGTACCATTAATAGTGCAATATCCAGAGCTATCACATCTATTATCAGGGTTACTTTGAATTGAAGAGCCAACTGGCATCGCTGCATAAATATTAACCCCGGGAGCAACTAAACAATAATCTTTAGCGGTTCCGCATTTATTAGAAAAACTTGCTATTGTTAAATCTGAATTTACAGCACCAACGGCAATTCCAAAACCTGTTACACCAGTGCTAATAACATTTAGAGCTGGATAAATTGGATCAGGGTCTCCGATATAATCAATACCTCCATTACCAGTTGCCGCAACAATTACAGTATCTGCTTTTGCTGCTGCCTGCAAAGCAATTAATAAAACAGAACTGGGTGAACCACCTAAACTTAAATTAATAACTCCAACACCATCAGCAACAACTCCATTAATACCACTTGCAGCATCTTCAAATGATCCAGATCCAGAATTATCAAGAACTCTAGCAACAACAATATCAGCTTCATAAGCAACACCCTGCATACCATGACCATCTTTTGCCCCGGCAGCAGTTGATGCAACATGAGTTCCGTGCCCCCTTCCATCCACAATACTAGAATCTCCAGCAATGTAACTAGCACTAGCAGAATCTAAGTTAGCGGCTATTTCAATATGATCGGCCTGTATTCCAGAATCCACAATTCCAATTTTTACACCATTTCCAGCAACTTCTTTACCTTGATTAGCTAAAGAAGCATAAGCCTCAGCAGCATTAATTGTATCAAGACCATATTGTGCATTATATTCGGCAGTGCGATAATATTCTGAATTAGTAGAGGGATATTTTGTATTGTAAATTATAGCAGCAGCTGTCGCTGAACCACCGCCGCCACCGCCGCCACCGCCACCGCCACCACCTCCGCCAAGAGAAGATCCACCAACAGCAACGCCAGCAGAAGCAATAATCGCAATTAGAAGCGCTATCATGTTTGGTATATTAATTAATTATTAGTAGCATAAGAGGAAGATTTAGAATTTAAATTTACTTCAATAAAAAGCAATTTTATTTAACACTTGTAAAGCGACTAATACTAATTTAACTTCCTAATTAACCCCCAAAGCAAATACTAATCACAACATCTTTTGTTAAATTTCTGACAAACTAATAAACCTCATCTTCAAGATTTTCTAAAGTTTTAAACACCCTGTTCTTGATCGCATGATTCTTGATGGGGCTGTTGCAAATCACCTAAACTTTCACTAATAAATTTTATCTAGTTTTTTAATTATTTTTCTTATTATTAAGAGCTATTAAAGCTACTGTTCTCTAGTGCTCACAACACTTCTAACTTTCATAAATCAGTAAGTTTTTTAACAAGAAATCCAGAATAATTCATGTCCTTCAAGCCAAAACAAATGGAAATGATCTGTTTGGAAGATTTAGTTTCCTCTGATCACATTTACAGAAAATTCCAAGCTCTTTGGAATTTAGAAAAAATCAGACCAGAGTAAGAAAGACTTGAAGCCAATTCTGATCACAAGGGTTACAAAATCTTCCGCATGTTCCTTTGTCTCCTCATCCAATTCCTTGAAGATCTAAGCGATTGAGAATTAGA
>CAMDRL010000048.1 GCA_945906835.1 Rickettsia typhi | reverse complement strand
GTATAGATTTACTTTTACGCACCATTAGGTGCGCCCCACTTTGTGGGGATCCCCGATATACCAAATCAAGAAATATCAATAAATTTTAGATTTGGTATATTATGCCATTATCTGACAACTATTAACAATGGTTAGTAAATCATTATAATTAACTTTTGTGCTTTGAATGATGCCAGTAGCAGGATCAACTATTTGAGATAATTTATTTGAGAAGTCTACATCGTTTAATTTTGTGTGTAGAGCCTTTAATAGCAGTTTCTAACTATAACAATTTGCCAGTGGACAAAGGCATTATATTATTGTATTTTATTGTCCCGCTAGCATCCCACAGAACATAATTTGTACTTTTGTAACTTACTCAACCCTTATGAAAGTTGGTGCACCCGACAGGAGTCGAACCTGTAACCTTCTGATCCGTAGTCAGATACTCTATCCAATTGAGCTACGGGTGCATATGTAAAACTCTTAATCATCTTTCTAGTTTTACCTGAAATGATTAAGGTTTGGGGCGAGTTGCTTAGCCTTCGTCCGTTATTAATTTAAAACACTTTCGTATTTTATTATTAATGTTGGTCTGGTTTTGTAAAACTGACTTATGTTTGCTAAAAGTTAAAATTTTCTAACTTTTAGCAAACATAAGTCGGAACTGCAAATGCCGACTAGCTCTGGGATGTTGCCTTTAATCACCCTTCATAAGCTTGGGGTGAGATTGATTAAGAGGCTTTAACTTTGCGCTCTTTTTCTTCCGCTGGTTTTGCAGCAGCTTTTTCGTTGGTTTTATTTTTTTTAGCAATACCTAATTTTTCTCTGACTAAATTTTCTATTTCATCAGCAACCTTAGGGTTTTCTTTAAAGTAAGTTTTTACATTTTCTTTACCTTGTCCAACTTTGTTGCCTTTGTAAGCATACCAAGAGCCAGATTTTTCAAGAATGTCGTTTTTAGTGGCAAGGTCAATAACTTCGCCAATTCTAGAAACGCCTTCACCATAAATAATTTCAAAATCTGCGGTTTTGAAAGGTGGAGCAACTTTATTCTTTACAACTTTAACTCTGGTTTCATTTCCTAAAACTTCATCTTGATCTTTAATTGCAGTACCTCTGCGAATATCAAGTCTAACTGAAGCGTAGAATTTCAAAGAATTTCCACCAGAAGTTGTTTCTGGAGAGCCAAACATTACACCGATTTTCATTCTGATTTGATTAATGAAAATGATGGTAGAATTGCTTTTTGAAACTGTAGAAGTCAATTTTCTAAGAGCTTTACTCATCAAGCGAGCTTGAAGACCCATTTGATTGTCACCCATGCCGCCTTCAAGTTCAACTTGTGGAACCAAAGCTGCAACTGAGTCAACAACAACTAAATCAACTGCGCCAGAGCGAATTAAAGTGTCAGCAATTTCAAGAGCTGCTTCACCATTATCTGGCTGAGAAATGATTAATTCTTCTAAATTAATACCAAGATTTTTGGCATAAGCTGGGTCAAAAGCGTGTTCTGCATCAATAAAAGCAGCAGATAATCCAGCTTTTTGTGCCTCAGCGATAGCGTGTAATGTAAGCGTTGTTTTTCCCGAAGATTCTGGTCCGTAGATTTCGATAATTCTGCCACGAGGATATCCACCAACTCCAAGTGCAAGGTCTAAGGCTAAAGAGCCGCTAGGAATAACTTCAATATCAACAACTGGTTTTGAGCCAAATTTCATTGCTGAACCTTTGCCAAATTGTTTGTCAATTTGTGAAAATGCTGCTTCTAAAGCCTTTTTGCGATCGTCCATATGGTTTTCTCCTGTTTTTTTGTTGGTGTTTTTGGTTAGTGTTTATTTGTAATTAAAAGCGAACTATTTTAGCTGTGTAGACCCCCTCATGAGAAGTTATAACAAGCTAATTGAGCGATTTTATTTACAAAATCAGTTTACTTCTTTAGCAATTTTAACATAGTTTCGCCAAGAGCAGCTGGACTATCTGCAACTTCAACACCAGCTGATTTCATAGCTTCAATTTTATCTCCTGCGCCACCCTTGCCGCCAGAAATAATGGCGCCAGCATGGCCCATTCTTCTTCCTTCAGGCGCAGTACGACCAGCGATGAAACCAACGCATGGTTTGAAGCGACCTTTTTTAGCTTCTCTTTTTAAGAACTCTGCAGCTTCTTCTTCGTCAGATCCGCCAATTTCGCCAATCATGATCATGGCTTGAGTTTCATTGTCAGATAAGAATAAATCAAGGCAGTCAATAAAATTGGTGCCGTTAACGGGGTCGCCACCAATACCGATGCAAGTGGTTTGTCCAAGTCCTGCCTTAGTTGTTTGATGAACTGCTTCATAAGTTAAAGTTCCTGAACGAGAAACGATACCGATTGAGCCTTTTTTGTGAATGTGTCCCGGCATGATGCCAATTTTGCACTCATCTGGAGTGATAACGCCTGGACAATTAGGGCCAATCAATCTTGATTTTGAGCCAGATAAAGCTTTTTTAACTTTAACCATGTCAAGAACTGGAATTCCTTCAGTGATACAGATGATAAGTTCAATTTCAGCATCAATTGCTTCAAGAATTGCGTCAGCAGCAAATGGAGGTGGAACATAAATAACCGAAGCGTTAGCGTCAGTTTTTTTGCGAGCATCAGAAACGGTGTCAAAAACTGGCAAATTTAAGTGAAGTGATCCACCTTTTCCTGGCGTAACCCCACCAACCATATTTGTGCCATAAGCAATTGCTTGTTCAGAATGAAAGGTGCCTTGAGCACCTGTGAAGCCTTGGCAGATAACTTTGGTATTTTTATTTATTAGAACTGACATGTTAGATATAGTTTTTAATTAATTGGTATTATGAACCCCCAGGTTCTGTTACGCAAGAACCAATCCCCTAACAGGGGATTTTATTTAACAGCTGCAACAATTTTTCTAGCAGCATCAGATAAGTCGTCGGCAGAAATGATGTCCAAACCTGACTTAGCAAGAATTTCTTTGCCTAATTCAACATTAGTTCCTTCAAGTCTAACAACTAGAGGAATGTTTAATTTAACTTCTTTAGCTGCTTCAAGAATACCATTAGCGATGATGTCGCAACGCATAATTCCACCAAAAATATTAACTAAAATACCTTCAACATTTTTATCAGAAAGAATAATTTTGAAAGCTGCGGTAACTTTTTCACGAGTTGCGCCACCACCAACATCTAAGAAGTTTGCTGGAGATGAGCCATAAAGTTGGATAATATCCATTGTCGCCATAGCAAGACCGGCACCATTGACCATGCAGCCAATTTTACCATCCATTTTAATATAATTTAAATCATATTTAGAAGCTTCAATTTCAAGAGGCTCTTCTTCATCTAAGTCGCGAAGTTCTTTGATTTCATCGTGACGGTGCAGCGCGTTGTCATCAAAATTATATTTAGCATCAAGAGCTACAATATCACCTTCAACAGTTTCAACCAAAGGATTGATCTCAAGTTGAGAAGCGTCTGTTTCAACAAAAGCTTTATAAATAGCGAAAATTAATTTGATGAATTTTTTTAGAGTTTCACCTTTTAAACCAAGACCGAATCCAAGTTTTCTGGCGTGGAATTGTTGAATTCCAGCAGCGGCGTCAACTGCAACTGTGATAATTTTTTCTGGACTATGAGCAGCAACTTCTTCAATTTCCATGCCGCCTTCAGTTGAAGCCATAAAAACAATAGTTTTAGTTTTGCGATCAACAACTGCTGAAAGATAATATTCTTTTTTGATATTAGAGCCAGCTTCAATATAAAGTCTTTTAACCAAGCGACCTTCTGGGCCAGTTTGATGGGTAATTAAAGTCATACCTAAAATTTCTGAAGCTTTTGCTTTTACTTCTTCAACTGATTTTACAACTTTTACACCGCCGCCTTTACCGCGTCCACCAGCGTGAATTTGAGCTTTAACTACAAAAACTTTATTACCAGCAGCTTCAAGAGCTTTAGCGGCTTCAACAGCTTCTGGAACGGAGAAAGCAACATGTCCTTCAGGGACAGCAACACCGAATTTTTTAAGCAGGGCTTTAGCCTGATATTCATGAATATTCATGTCTAAAATTTATTTGAAATTGAAATTGGTTTGAAAACAAGAGCGGCGCAATATAGGTTTTGTTTTTAACTTGGCAATAAAATTTTCTGGCTTGTTAGGGTAGCTACCATTTAACATCAGATAACTTTTTAAATCCGTGGACCCCGTCATGAGAGGGGGTAACAAACTTGAACTAAAGGTAGACAAAGTTGAAATATGTACATGACTCTAGATTTGTTGCCCCTTCGCATGACGGGTTCCACGCATTTTAAATTTACTTATATTTGCCTATTTATAATTTATGAAAAAATTAATTCTGATAACCAGACCAAAAACTCAAGCACAAGAAATTGCACAATATCTGCAAAATAATAATTTTGAAGTTTTTATAGAGCCAACTTTTGCGGTGCAGAATTTTTCTTTGTTGCAAGATGATCTTTTGCAAAAATTGTCTTATAAAAATATTTCTGCCATTATTGTAACCAGTGGCAATGCTACAAATATGGCTTTAGAAGTTATTAAAAAATTAAATCTTGGTAAAGAAATTAAAATTTTTGCAGTTGGCAAAAAAACTTCTTTGACTTTTTCTGCTGTGGGTTATGAAAATATTATTTATGCCAAAGAAAATTCTGCCGAAGGTTTAAAAAAAATAATTTTACAAGATGCCGAGATTCTTGCTAAAAAAGAAGATGTTTTATTATATTTTTGCGGAGAATTCATATCTTTAGACTTTAAAGAAGAGCTTGCAAAATATAGCCTTAAATTAGAAAAAATCATTTCCTATAAAATTATAGAAAATGATAGTTTTTCAAGTGAATTTCTAAAAATAGCCAAAGAATCAAATTTTGATTTTGTTTTATTATATTCCAGAAATAGTGCGAAGCATTTTTTTGAGTTGTTAAAAAAACATAACCTGCTTGAATGTTTTAAAAGCTCACAAATATTATGTTTAAGTGAAAAAATTCTTTCCTTTGTGCGTAGTTCAGGATTTAACAATTCTATAACTTTTGATGAAAATATAATTCTAAAGAAATTTTATGAATGAAGAAAATAGCGGTTTGAATCAGGTAAATAAAACAAATTCAGAATTAAGAAATATCAAAAAGCAGTTTTTATTGATAAAGATTTTAAGTCTTATTGTGGTTGGAGTTTTTGTCTATTTTGGTTATAGATATTACCAAATTAGAGAGGCAGTAAAAAATTCAGCTAAAACAGAAGTTGGTAAATTTGATAATATTGAAAATGAAATTTTTGATTTATCTGAAGAATATAAAGCTCAAGGTGAAGATCACGACCCATCAGGATTGGCAACTCTTTCAACTAATGAAATGGAAGAAAGAGGTGCGGAATTTGTTTACCAATCTTTGTTAAAAAATCAGCTGCAAATTAATGATTTGAAGACTCAGGTTCAATCTGTTAAAGATGAATTTTCAAAATATAAAAATCGTGAAAAAATTACCAAAATTATTTTTTCTTACATAGACTTAAGGCAGAAAATTTTTGCTAACAATGAGGTTTCAATCAATGAAACTAATGATGAAAATGTCATTACTGGTTATGAAGATTCTTTGAGTAATTTTGAAATGTTAGTAGTTCTGGATAACGATAAATTACAAGAAAATGTAGTAAAATTAAGACCACTTTTGGAAAAATTTGTTAATCAAAAATCTTTGATAAAAGAGTTTGATGGTTTGATACCAAATTTAATTATTGCAAAAGGCAGCAATATGGATGGAAGCGTTATTTCCAGAATTCGCAACAATATTGCTAAATTGATAATCATAAGAAGAATTGATGGGAAAAAACCTCAAGAAATTGATGCTACAATTGTTAAAATTGAGAAATTATTGCAAGAACAAAATTATCAGGAGGCTCTTAATAATTTGGTTGCGTTAAACCCTCTTTATCACAGCGTTATTGTGAATTTTTTGGATAAGTTAAATGTCGCTTTAGAAGTACAAAAAATTGACCAAGAAATTTTATCCTACCTCAAAACTCTAAGTTAATATGCTCAAAATACTGTGGCTAATATTAGTTGCTTTTCTCATCAGCGTTTCTGTGATATGGCTGCTTGATAATGATGGGCAGGTTGTAATTACTTGGCTTGGTTATGAGGCAAGAACTACTATTTTAGCAGCAATTTTAATAACGGTTTTTTTTGCTGTTATTGTTTTTGCCATTTCTTATTTATTTGCCAGAATCTTGGCGATGAGATTTCCTAATTTTTTTAAATTATTTTTTAAAAAAACTTATTTAAGAAAATTAGAAAAGTTGGTGCAAAGAAACATGAAGGGCGCCAATATGATGGCGCATTTATTGATGGCGATTGAGACTAGAGATGGCAAATCATCAAAAAAACTACAAAATAAATTATCAAAATTAATCAAAAATCCTCAATTAAATAATTTTTTAATGGGAAAAATTGCTTTTGATGACAAAGATTTTGCTAAGTCAGAAGAGTTTTTTGCTAAGATTGGCGAAGATAAATATGCTAAAATTTTAGTATTAAAATCAAAATTTAAATTTGCTTTAGAAAAGCAAGATGAGGTTACCGCAATTGCTTATGCCAAACAAATTTTATCGGTAAAAAGAGACAATATGGAAATTGCTCGCAGTCTTTTTTCTTTATATAAAAAACAAGGTTTGTGGCAAGAAGCCAAAGGTTTAATTTCTGAATATGGTTTAGAAAAATTTACTGACGAATTACAAAAAAGAGATGTTGCTGTAATAAATACCGCTTTGGCTTCGGACTATTATCGTCAAAAGAATTTTTCACAGTCAATTAAGCATTCAAAGTTAGCCTTAAAATCTGAAAATGACTTTCTTCCGGCAACTGAAATATTGCTTAGATCTTGGCTTAAAAGAGGATTTTCTGTTAAAGTTGGTTGGATGATAAAAAAATTATGGAGTGAAAATCCACATTTAATTTTGGCAGAAATTTATGATTTAGTTTATCGTAAATCTTCGGCAAAAAACAGAATTAAAGCTATGAAAAAATTATCCGAAATAAATGATGAAACTTATCTTGGAAAATTGGCTGTGGGTTTGGTTGCCTTTAGAGTTGGCAATTATGAAATGGCGAGAGAATTTTTAAAATTATCGCTTTTAAAAGAAAAAACACATCGTGCTTACAAATTACTTTCTTATGTGGAAAAATTTTCTGGCAACAAAGAAAGATCAAAAAAATATAGTGAAAAAGCAGAAATGACCAGCCATAATGATCATTATTCTTGTAGCAATTGTAATCATTTAAGTTCGAAATGGAGTCCTAAATGTATGGATTGCGGCGCTCACGATAGTCTTGAGTGGAATTCTTAAAATTACCAATCTTCATATCTGTGCCCTAGATTTTTCTTGGGGTTACAGATCTAATAAAAATAAAAATTTATGACAAAAAATCTTTCTCAAATTATTGAAAATGCTTTTGAAAAAAGAGCGGAAATTAATTTAAATACTAGCTTAAATATTCAGGGCGAAATTCGCGACGCAGTTAATGAAACTCTTGCTTTGCTTGATGCTGGTAAAATTAGAATATGCGAGAAAGAGAATGAAATTTGGCAAGTTAATCAATGGATAAAAAAAGCTATTTTATTGTCATTTAAATTGAATGATAATTTTTTAAGTAAACAGCAAGCTGTAAGTGGAAATGCGCTTAGTTATTTTGATAAAGTACCGTTAAAATTTGCCAATTGGACCGAAGAAGATTTTCGCAATGCGGGTTTTCGTGCGGTTGCTGGTGCGGTTGTACGCTATTCTGCTTTTATTGCTAAAAATGTAGTTTTATTACCATCATTTGTGAATCTTGGCGCTTATGTTGATGAAGGTTCAATGATTGATACTTGGGCAACGGTTGGCTCTTGTGCACAAATTGGTAAGAATTGTCACATTTCTGGTGGCGCTGGAATTGGCGGAGTTTTAGAGCCACTGCAGGCAAATCCTGTGATTATTGAAGATGATTGCTTCATTGGCGCTAGAAGTGAAATTGCTGAAGGTGTAATTGTGGAAAAAGGTTCAGTGATTTCAATGGGTGTTTACATTGGCGCTTCAACAAAAATTATTGATCGTGAAACTGGTGAAATTTTTTATGGTCGCGTTCCTGCTTACTCTGTTGTGGTTCCGGGCAATGTTGCCTCAGCTAAAGGTGATAAGAATTTATCGCTTTATGCGGCAATTATTGTGAAAAGAGTTGATGAGAAAACTAGATCAAAAACTTCTATTAATGAGCTTTTGCGCGATTAGCCTAAAATATTTAAGTGCTAATATTCTTCCCTTGAGTTAGGATCGAAGATGCTTTAGAAGCTTTGAGGGGTTGTTGATACCAAGTTGCATTCAAAACATGAAAAATAGCAAAGAAATTTTGAGGAAAAATTGCGACAAAGAATTTAAGATATACCAAGTGGTACAGAATTCATTCTTTGAGCAAATTTTTACCAAAATTTTGCAGCTATTTTTCATGTTTTTAATGCAACTTGGTATGAGTATAAAATTTTGATAAAAACCATTCCTTGAATTGCTTTTTTCTTCGATTCTTCCCAAAAAAAGATAAGGGATGGTGATTACCAAGTGCGTGTTTAATTGACGTAAAAGATCATAAAGAATCAAACCAAAATGCTTTTCGACCCTAAAATAATAACAGTTCTGCTTTTTATCATTATCAATTTTACGGTTCTATTTTTTGTTAAAACCAATATTAACAAAGCTATAAGCTTAATTTTTTCTTATTTGGTAACAGTTCTTTTTTTAGCCATGACTGTTTCTAGTTACGATAATTTAAGAGAAATTATTGTACTTTCAG
>CAMDRL010000047.1 GCA_945906835.1 Rickettsia typhi | reverse complement strand
TCCAAACCACATTAAAGACGGACAATTTGGCAAATGGCTGGAAGGCGCTCGTGATTGGTCAATTACTCGTAACCGCTTTTGGGGTTGCCCTGTGCCTGTTTGGAAATCTGATGATCCACAATATCCGCGCCTTGATGTTTACGGATCTTTAGAAGAAATAACCAAAGATTTTGGTGTAAAAGTTGACAATTTACATCGTCCTTTCATCGATGAATTAACTCGCCCAAACCCTAACGATCCAACTGGAAAATCAAAAATGCGTCGCGTTACCGATGTACTTGATTGCTGGTTCGAAAGCGGTTCAATGCCTTACGCCCAAGTTCATTATCCGTTCGAAAATAAAGAATGGTTTGAACAAAATTTCCCTGCCGATTTTATTACTGAATATGTTGCCCAAACTCGTGGTTGGTTTTACACATTAATGGTTTTATCAACTGCTTTATTTGATCGCGCACCTTTCAAAAATGTAATTTGTCACGGCACAATCTTAGATGAAAATGCCCAAAAACTTTCTAAAAGATTAAGAAATTACGCTGATCCGTTGGAAATTTTTTCAACTTTTGGCTCAGACGCCATGCGCTTTTACATGATTTCTCAACCAGTAATGCGTGGACAAGAATTAAAAATTGATAAAGAAGGCAAAGCAATTCGCGACACTTTACGCCTTTCAATTAAACCTTTGATTAATGCTTTTAATTTTTTCTGTCTTTACGCCAACTCTGATGGCGCTGTAGCTAATCGTATTGAATACAAAAAAGACTTAAAAAATACTTTAGATCTTTACATTTTATCTAAGCTAAAAGCCACAGTTGAGAAAATTGATTTCGCCATGAAAAGCTTTGACACAGTTACATCTTGCGAAGAATTTAATCAGTTTTTTGAAGCTTTGAATAATTGGTACATCAGAAGAAATCGTCAAAGATTTTGGAAGAGCGTTGAAGCTGGAAAAATTGATCAAGATAAGCAAGATGCTTATGACACACTTTACACAATTTTAGTTACAATGTGCGAAGCTTCTGCACCTTTATTGCCATTTACTACGGAATTTGTTTGGAAGGGTTTACAGACTCATTAGAAGATAAATTTTTGAACTTTCTAAATGTGTAGAAAATTCAAAAAAACATCAATTAAAACCAGCCTTTTTTCTTAAAAAATTGAATTTGCAACAAGGCAATTAAAAGCACCACAGCAGAAAATATGTAAAACGCAACACCATTTTCAGAACCAGGAATACCACCAACATTAATACCAAAAAGACCTGTCACGAAAGTAAGGGGCATAAAAATTACTGTTATCAGAGATAATTTGTACATATTTTTACTTAACTTTTCTGTTAAAGCATTGCCAAGTTCATCATGCAAAATTTGTGATCTTTCTCGGGCTTCATCAGCCTCTTCAATCAAGCGCGCCACATGATTGTAATTTTCTTGAAAATGTCTTTTTGACCAAGGATTAACCCACAGACAGCTAGAGGATTTTAACTTAGCAATAGCATCTTTTTGTGGAGCTAAAAATCTTTTAAACATTCCTGACTGACCCCTAACATCTAAAACTGCTTCGCGAAATTTAATGTCATGAGTTGTTACAACTTTTTCTTCAAGATCATCAATTTTATCAGTTAGAGCATATAAGAATGGCGCAGTTGTAGAAAGAATTTGATAAGTCACATGATACAAAAATTCGCTAGAATTTTTGATTAATTTTTCCGCTTCGATTTGGTCTCTAACATCAAAAACAGCTTTCAGATCACGCCTTTGTATCGTGATAATTCTATAAGCATCAATCCACATACGAATTGAAACCATGTCATCTGGTTCTGAATCTTTATTCAGATTTACGCCACGCAGAATAACCACCATTCCTT
Source organism: Rickettsia typhi (assembly GCA_945906835.1). Taxonomy (GTDB): domain Bacteria; phylum Pseudomonadota; class Alphaproteobacteria; order Rickettsiales; family UBA1997; genus UBA2645. Next base: position 6,988 of record CAMDRL010000047.1, on the reverse strand, counting down.
CGTTAAACTCTATGGTTCTGGGGCGAATTTCCTCTTCTAAAAGAGCATCAATAATAAGGTGATCTAAATAAGAGACTTCCTTTTGCATCCACATCTTTGTTGATTTGTTATTTCCATCAAGATGAACCCATGCCAACCCTTCATTTTTTAGCTCTTCCGTAACTTGCTGATCATCAAGTTTTCTAGCTTTACCATCTTTATCAAAAGCGTAAGAAAAAATAATTTGATTATGTTTACTCATAAATTTTAATGATGGTGATGATGTTTTTTTCTAGAAATAATATTCAGACTTTCTACAGCTAAAGTAAAAAATAAAGCAAAATAGAGATAACCCTTCTCAATATTTATGCTTAAACCGTCGGCACATAAAATAACTCCAATCATAAAAATAAAAGCCAGAGCAATAATTTTTAATGAAGCATATTTAGCAAGGAAGTTGCTAATATGTTCAGAAGCCAAAAGCATAACCACCATTGAAATAACAATAGCAATGATGATGATGGCAATGTTATTTGGAATGTTGTTAGTAATGCCAATTGCAGTAATTATTGAGTCAAAAGAGAATACAAAATCTATCAAACTAATTTGAAAAATAGCCGCAACCAAAGAGTTCTTTGGCTTAATTTTTTCTCCTTTAGAAACTTCTTCCTCTGACATTTTTTTAAAAGCATCCTGATAAATTTCACAGCTACTTTTGCCGATTAAAAACAAACCTCCCGCAATTAAAAGAAGATCTTTCCAGGAGAAATCTGTACCATAAAGAGTAAATAATTTAGATGTTAAGCCCATCACAAATGATAGAGTCATTAACATTAAAATTCTTATTATTAGAGCCAAAGAAAGACCAAAGATGCGAGCTTCTTTACGAACATTTGCTGGCAATTTTTGAACAACAATTGCAATAAAGATAAGGTTATCAATTCCAAGAATTATCTCAAGAAAAGTAAGGGTAAAAACATTTAATAAAAAGTCGTAATTAAGAAATTCCATGGTTTAAATAAATAGTTTAAGGTAATTATATCACCACAAAGCAACCTTCATCCGTAAGTGAATGATTCCTCTCTTTGTCTCAAGAGCTCCTTCGCTTAGGATGACAATATTATTGTGTTTCGTAGGGTAATTTTTTGATTCAAAGTTTAATTGATACTAATTTTTTTGAATAAAAAAAGTTTAACAAAGGCTGAATATTAAAACCTAAAATTGCGTGATAATCACCACTAACCTTGGTAAATAAATATTTTCCTAAAGACTCATATTTGTAGCTTCCTGCACTTCCCCAAGCTTTGTCTATTTTGACATAAGCTTTTATTTCATCTTCTGATAATTTGCGCATTTGTAACTTAGCTTTGGAGAAATTTTTAAAAATTATCTTACCTTTATAAGCAACAACAACAGCATTATTTTGATTGTGACTTTTGCTATTTAATTTTTTTAATTGCAAAATAGCTTCTGGGGAGTTCTTGGATTTAGAAACTTCTGTACCACTAATTTCACATATCTGATCTGAACCAATCACAAAATAATCAGGAAATTTTTTGCTTATTGAAAGAGCTTTTCCACAAGCAAGTTCAATAGATTTTTCTGTTGCAGAAAGTTTTTTAAGAGATTTTTTAGATTTTTCTTCATCAAAATCAGGGGCAATTGCTTTAAATTTTAAGCCACTTTCACTTAAAATTTCTTTTCTAATTGCCGATGTTGAAGCCAGAATTATCTGGCAGTCTTGCCTAAGAACCATAAGCTATGGGCCTCATTTAAGAATTAATTGTAATCATTGCTAAAAACTTTTTTTCCATTTCTGGGTCAGTTTTAAAAGAACCTAACATTCTTTTAGTGATGGTTGTGGTATCAATTTTATGGATACCGCGGGTTGTCATGCATTGATGTTTAGCGTCAATTAAAACTGCCACACCTTTTGGTTTTAAAACTTTGTTAATTGTTTCAGCAATTTGCGCTGTCATAGTTTCTTGAGTTTGCAATCTTTTACCAAACACATCTAATAAACGAGCAATTTTACTGATTCCAACAACTTTTTTATTTGGAATGTAAGCAATATGAGCCTTACCAATAAAAGGCACCATGTGATGTTCACAATGAGATTCCATGCGCATATTTTTTAACAAAACAATATCATCATAACCTTCAATTTCTTCGAAAGTTTTACCCAAAACTTCTTCTGGATTAATATCGTAACCAGAGAAAAATTCACGATAAGCATTTACAACTCTTTTTGGCGTTTCAAGTAAACCTTCGCGATTTGGATTATCTCCAGCCCAAGCAATTAGAACCTTAACAGCCGCTTCCGCTTCTTGCACTGTAGGTCTATTTAATTGGCGAGTTATTTTTTTGACTTGGTTTGTTGTTTTTTTCATTTTGTTTTTGGAAATTTTATCAGTTGCTGATATTTCAGCTATTTGCAAGTAAGCAGATTAACTTTGCATTAATTAAATACAAATATTTTTAGTTTTTATTTTGCAAATCATCCAAAAACCCTCTCCACCTCAAGAATTTTTTTGGAAATTCTTAATGTAGATAAAATTTCTTCTAAGTGATCAAGGTTTTTCACTTCCATATCAACCATCAATTCAAAGTGATCTGAGCTGCGATTAACAATTTTAATATTACTAATATTAATTTTTTTCTTAGCAATTGTACTACTAACTTCCGCAAGACTTCCCGATTCATTATGCACCACAATTCTAACTCTACTGGCATACATTTCATTACCAATTTCATCGCCACTTTTCCAACAAACATCTAAAATTCTTTGCGGAGTAAGAGCAAGATTTTTTAAATTATGACAATTTTGATTATGAATTGTTACTCCCGTTCCAGTATTAATAACGCCAAAAATCAAATCTCCCGGAATTGGCACGCAACAACCAGCATAACGAATTGCCATTCCCGAAACCAAACCTTCAATTGGAATTGCATGAGAAGTTTTTTTCTTTTTATCCTGAAATTTTAATGGGTTAAGCTGTTTTGTTTCTTCTTTAAAATCTGGGTAAATTGCTTTTAAAACTTCTTGTCTTGGAATAGCTCCTTCAGACACTTTAACACATAAATCAGCAACTGTTTTTTTACCAAAATGTGGTAGAATTTTTTCTAAAATCTTCTCATTTAATTCTAAATTTTTTGAAGCAAAAAATTTATTTAAAATTGCCCGACCTAAAGAACTATATTCAGAAAATTTTTCAGATCTGATAAAAGATTTAATAGCATATTTAGCTTTTGAAGTAACAACAAATTGCAGCCAATTTGCTGAAGGTTTTGAAGCTTTCGAAGTTATGATTTCAACTTGATCGCCATTTTCTAGCTTGTGGCGTAATGGCGAAATAATGCTGTTGATTTTAGCTGAAACACAATGATTTCCAACTTCAGAATGTACGGCGTAAGCAAAGTCAATGATTGTAGACCCAACTGGCAAATTAAAAATATCACCATTTGGCGTAAAACAAAATACCTCATTTTTATGTATCTGAAATTTATGCTGCTTTAAAGCGTCGCTGGCAAATTCAGCATTTTCAAAAAGAGATATTAATTCTCCAATCCATTTATATTGTTGAGTTTCAAACTTCGAACTTGATTTTGAGCCATTTTCTTTATAATGCCAATGAGCTGCAACACCTAAATCAGCAATCTCATGCATTTTATTATCACGAATCTGGATTTCGATTTTCTTATTAAATGGCCCTAAAATTGCTAAATGCAAAGATTTATAACCGCTATCTTTTGGGGTGCTAATATAATCTTTAAAAGTATTGGGAATCATGCTGTAATTAGAGTTAACAACTCCCAGCGCGCGATAACACTGTGCCACATCTTCAACCACAATTCGAAAAGCCATAACATCATATAATCGGCTAAAACTAATATTCTGCTTTCTCATCTTCATCCAAATTGAATAAGGCTTCTTCTCTCTTCCAGAAATTTTAAATTTAACACCTTCTTGATTTAATTTTTCACTTAGATCAACAATTATATTATCAATTAAATCTTTTTTTGCCTCTTTAAGTTCAGAAAGTTTTTCAACAATACCATTTCTACTTTCGGGATCAATGATTGCAAAAGACAATTCTTGTAATTCATCTTTAATTTTATTTAGACCAATTCTAGCCGCTAATGGTGCATAAATGTCCAAACTCTCTTTAGCTTTTTTTAACCTTTTTTCTTCTGAAGGAACATAAGACAAAGTGCGCATATTGTGTAAACGATCTGCCAATTTAATCAGAAGAACCCTTATATCTTCTGACATTGCAAAAGCCAATTTACGAAAATTTTCTGCAACTCTTTCGCTAGATGGAGTCGATTCTAACTTACCAAGCTTAGTTACGCCATTAACTAACTTAGCAACATCTTCACCAAATTGCTTTTCAATATCTTCTAACGGAACTTCGGTATCTTCAACCACATCATGCAAAAGAGCGGCAGCTATTGTTTCTTGATCTAATTTTAAATCAGTGAGAATTTCTGCAACAGTTAGAGGATGTAAAAAATAAGGATCGCCAGAATGTCTTTTTTGATTGCCATGCGAAGTTTTAGAAAGAACATAAGCTTTATGAATTAAAGCTTCGTTGAGATTAGGGTGGTAGGATTTTATTTTAGCAATTAACTCAGAAGAAGAAAGCATGAGAATTGAATAGTGACTTTATTAAAACGCTCGCCATCCTTGACGCGTGAGCGTTGGGGATATCATGAGCCTTATTACTTCAGAACTCAAACTTCAGATACACTCGGGTCTTGGGGATTCAAGGATGATGGCTTTTTATTTTTACGAACTTGGAAAAACTAATCGTCAACTTGAATATTTTCATCCACAAAAGTAGTTTCTTTTAGAATCATACTTTGAGCTTGAATTTCTTCTTCGATCATTTCTGCAGCAGCACTGCTTTCTGCGTGAACAGATTCAGCAGAACCGCGATTTCTAATGGCACGAATAATGTTATTTTTAACATTTTCAATATCAACTAAACCATCAGCGATTTCTCTAAGAGCGATAACTGCAGGTTTTTCTTTTCTATCAAGTTGAGTAGAAGCTCCAGATAAAATGCTTTTAGCACGATTGCTTGCAACTAAGCAAAGTTCAAAACGATTGCCAATAACCGTGACGCAATCTTCAACTGTAATTCTTGCCATTGTGAAATTTTAGATTTAGATTTCAAAAAAAGTGTAGTAGAAAAATTCTACAATCTCAATTCTGCATAATCAACAAAAAATCATGACTAAGATAACAATTCACACTGAAGAAGAATTTAAAAAAATGCGCGCCGCTGGTAAATTAGCTGCCGAAATACTGGATTTCATTGCTCAATTTGTTAAAGAAGGAGTTACAACTGATATTTTAGATAATCTATGTCACGATAAAATTATTGCTAACAACGCAATCCCTGCACCACTTAATTACAAAGGCTTCCCTAAATCAATTTGCACTTCTATTAATCATGTAGTTTGTCATGGCATTCCTTGTGACGAAATATTAAAAAATGGCGATATAGTCAATATTGATGTCACGGTTATCTTAGACGGATGGCATGGCGATACTAGTAGAATGTATTATGTAGGAGATCCTGGCATTAAAGCAAAAAGACTTTGTCAGGTTACTTATAATTCTATGATGCTTGGAATTGAGCAAGTAAAACCGGGAGCTAAGTTATCAAGCATTGGCAAAGCCATTCAAACAAATGCTGAGAAACATGGATTTTCAGTTGTAAGAAATTTTTGTGGACATGGTATTGGTCGTATTTTTCATACCGAACCAAGCGTAGTTCATTATTACGACAAAAATTGCGACAGAGTTTTGGAAGAAGGAATGTTTTTTACAATTGAACCAATGATTAATGAGGGCAATTATAAAACTAAATCTTATCAAGCTAAAAAAGATGCCCCTGATCAAAAATTAGAAAGATTAAAACAGGAATGGGTTGCAACTACCGCAGATTTTACTGCTGGTAAAAAATCTTTATCAGCGCAATTTGAGCACACTGTTGGCGTTACTAAAGATGGAGTAGAAATTTTTACTTCTTCACCAAAAGGCTTAGATTTTCCACCTTATGGGACTGTTGCAAATCTAACTTTCTAATAAATCTAAAACAAATTTTGTTGGAATTCTTTATAGAATTTCTTGGTTTTTTAAGCTTTTTAAAGCTCAGTCTTTGATAATTTTTGGTATTTTTCTGTTCTTGATGAACAGTGGCACCAATCCCTTGTTCATGTTGTGAGTGGCGCTTGGTTAGTAACTGATTGCACATTTTCTTCTGTTAACACCACCAATCTTTTAAAATTGAAGGTAATTGTTTGCATGAAGGAGTGGAATTGGTTTTTGGCAAGTCCACAATATCTGGTTCTTTTACTTTGATTAAAAAAAACTCTTTCGTAAGGAGAGCAAAGCCCTGAATACCAGCGGTCAAGATCGTGATTTTTATCCTTCATATTATTTTTCTTAATGGCACAAAGGTTAAGATTATTAGCCTTTGCAACCATTTGAACATTCTTGTCACAATAACCTTTATCAGCATTAACCGCTCCTTGCTTTGGGGCAAAATGTTTGAACCCTTCCCCGTCAATAACATTAGCGTTAGTAATCGCGACTTTGTTGATCATTCCAGATTGCATATCCACCGAAACATGTTTTTTGTAACCATGCCAGAATTTCTTTTTGCTTTTAGCTCCAAACCTTGCATTCTTATCCACAGAAAGTTTATGGATGTTTTTATTGTTTAGAGTTTCAAGCTTTTAGAAATTATTTTGTCTTTTTCCTCAGCCTTTTTGGCTGGAGAAGTATGATTTTCTTATCCTTTGTAATCAGAATCTGCTTCTATCCTTTCCAGCTCTGTTCTAATTGACTTAAGATTCCACAGAGTTTGGAATTTTCTGTAAATATGATTTTCTGGAACTAAATCTTCTAGACAAATCATTTCTATTTGTTTTGGTTCAAATGACATGAGTTTTTATTAAATTCTGATAAAATAATTTCGATAAAAATAATTTCGAT
>CAMDRL010000046.1 GCA_945906835.1 Rickettsia typhi | reverse complement strand
GCGCGCTGCCGCACAGGCAGCTTAGAAAAGGCGCGCACGCGAAGCTCTATGTAATAGTGCGCGCGCTGCCGCACAGGCAGCTTAGAAATGTACCAGTTGCGGTTCTAGTAGTTGCAACTGGCGCGCTGCCGCACAGGCAGCTTAGAAAGTACTTTTTAAATTGCCCATTTTCAAATATTCGCGTGCTGCCGCTTCTTTGATCTTAACAACATAAACAAGGGATTCTTGAGTCCTTTTCCTGCCTAAAGCGGCGAAGGATGGGGAATTGTGGGAAAAATATTAAAATATTGAGGATAGTTTTTGAAAATTTAAGAAATTAAAAAAAATTTCTAACAAAATTTTTTTAATTATTTGGTTTTTAAAAAATTTTTATTTTAGGTTTTTAAAAAGTTTAGATTTGCAACTGTCCCAACTCGTAATAGTTCCCCTCCTTGATAAGGAGGGGTTAGGGGCGGTAGAGTAGCGTCATGATTCTAAAAATTTACAACCCGTATTTCTTAACTAAAATCTCCGCAATTTGCACCGCATTTAAAGCAGCACCTTTCTTCAAATTGTCAGAGACAACCCAAATTGAAAGACCATTTTTTACAGTATTATCTTTTCTAATTCTTGAAACAAAAACCGCATCTTTCGCAGCAGCTTCAACTGGAGTAACGAAGCCACCTTTTTCTTGTGGACGGTCAATTACAATAACCCCTTCAGCTCTATCTAAAGCTCTTCTAGCTTGTTCAACTGAAATTGGATTTTCAAATTCAATATTAATTGCTTCAGAGTGAGAAACGAAAACAGGAACTCTAACGCAAGTTGCTTCAACCTCAATTGACTCATCAAGAATTTTTTTAGTTTCAACTTTCATTTTCCACTCTTCTTTAGTATAGCCATCTTCCATAAAAACATCAATTTGAGGAATAACATTGAAAGCAATTCTTTTAGAGAATTTTTTTGGCTCTAAAAATTGATTAGCGTAGATTTTTTTAGTTGATTCGTAAAGCTCGTCCATTGCTTCTTTACCGCCACCAGAAACTGATTGGTAAGTTGAAACAACAACTCTTTTAATTTTTGCTAAATCATGCAAAGGTTTCAAAGCAACAACCATTTGAATTGTTGAACAATTTGGATTAGCGATGATGCCGCTTTTTTTGTAATCAGCAATTGCTTCAGGATTAACTTCTGGAACAACTAATGGTACATTTTTATCCATTCTAAAGTGAGAAGTATTGTCAACTACAACGCAACCTTGGGCAGCCGCTCTTGGAGCGTGAATTGCAGAAATTTCGCCACCTGGCGAAAATAAACCAATTGAAGTGCCAGTAAAATCGTAATCATCTAAACATTTCACTGCTAATTCTTTGTCACCGTAACTAACTTTTTTACCAATAGAGTTACGAGAAGCTAAAGCAACAACTTCATCAGCTGGAAATTTTCTTTCGATTAAGATATTTAAAATTTCACGACCAACATTGCCTGTTGCACCAGCAACGGCTATTTTTCTTTTAGACATTTTTAAATTTTTTGAGATTGATAATTGCCAAACATGCTGTCATCTTATCTTTGATGAACATCTTTTTAGGAAAGGGCTTGATGAATGATATTAATCATTGCTAAAAAAGTAAAGAGTGGAAAAAAGAGATCCTAAAACAAGTTTAGGATAACGGAAAGCAGGGATTCGCCCTGCCTCATCCCAAACTTGTTTCAGGATCTCCCTCTTAAAACAAAAAGTAAAAAATAATAAAATGAAAAAAAAGTTTTTTATAATTGCTGGTGAAGCTTCTGGCGATGTGCTTGGAGCTAAATTAATAGCGGAAATAAAAACCGAATTAGCTGCTAAAAATGAGCAAGCGGATTTCATTGGAGTTGGTGGAAAACTCATGCAAGAGCAAGGCTTATTAAGTATTTTTCCAATGGAAGAATTATCTGTAATGGGGTTTTTAGAGGTTCTTCCACATATTCCTAAATTATTAAAACGCATTAAACAAACTGCTGAAGCGGTTATTTCAGAGAATCCAAATTGCGTCATCACAATTGATTCACCTGATTTTTGCTTTCGTGTGATAAAAAAAATACAAAAATATCAGGGTAAAAAAATTCATTTAATTGCGCCTTCAGTATGGGCTTATCGCGAGGGTAGGGCAGAAAAAATTTCTAAATTGTATGATTTGCTTTTAGCAATTTTACCTTTTGAACCGCCATATTTTGAAAAATATGGTCTGAAGACGGTTTTTATTGGTCATCCAATTATTGAAACTGCACCTGATTTTTCTATCAAAGAATCAAAAAATTTAGAGTTTCGTAACCAGCATAAGATTGCTGTAGATGATTTAGTTTTGTGCCTTACTCCTGGAAGCAGAAATGGTGAAGTAAAAAGAATTTTTCCCGAATTTATTGCGGCGGTGAATTTGCTTTCACAAGAAAAATCCAATTTAAAAATTATTATTCCTGTGGCTGATAAAACTCTTTATCTTGTAAAGGAAATGGCAAAAAATTTAAATGTTGAATATTTTTTAGTTGAAAAAGATGAAAAAGAATCAGCTTTTTTTGCAGCTAATTTTGCTTTAGCTAAATCTGGCACCAACACCGTTGAATTATCGCTTTATCAACTTCCAATGATTGTTGCTTACAAGATTAATTTTATCACACATTTTTTGGTGAAAATGATGATTAAAATTAAATTTGCCAATCTGATAAATTTAATTGCGAACAAAGAAATTATCCCTGAAATGCTGCAAAAAAATTGCACTGGTGAAAAGATTTTTAAAAAAGTAAAAGATTTAATTGAAGATAAGTCTTTGGCGCAAAAACAAATTTCTGAAAGCCTTGCCTCGCTTATTTTGATGGGTTTTGGAAATGTTGAAAAATCAAGTACAAAAGCAACGAAAGCAATTATTAAAATCTTGTAAATGTTTAAAATTCTCACAAAAGAAAAAGTCAATATTTCTTCAAACGCTCTCAAGGTAAAACTAAGTGTGTTTAAACAAATTTTTAATATTCTGCTAATTCTGCTATTTGTAAATTCCGCACATGCTGCAGAAAAGAAAACCAATGGAAAGTTGAATGGAAATGGTTGTAGTAAAAATTATTCTTCTTTAGTTCTTGAAGATGATGGAACTATTTTATTCGATACGAGAGCTGAAAAAATATCTTACCCCGCCTCTCTTACCAAAGTGATGACGATTTATCTAACCTTAGAAGCCGTTGAAAATAAACGCCTTTCCCTAGATCAATCTTTAACGGTTTCAGCTTTTGGAGCTGAAATTTCCAAAGTAAATAAAAATAATACTCTGCGCCTTAAGGAGGGTAGCAAAATTACTGTCAAAGAAGCCATACAATCAATAATTGTTAAATCTTTTAACGAAGCTGCAGTTACTTTGGCTGAAGCGGTTTCTGGCGATGAATGGAGATTTGTTCGTAAGATGAATAAAAAAGCAGAAGAGCTTGGCATGATTCAAACTAGTTTTAGAAATTCCACTGGCCTTCATGCCGAAGGACAATATACCACAGCTTATGATTTAGCTCGTTTAACAATAGCAATTAAAAGAGATTTTCCAAAATATTATCGTTTATTTGCTTTAAAGAAATTTACTTACAACGGAGCAAAATATAACAGTCATAATCATGTATTGCTTGAATATAAAGGCGCTGAAGGAATGAAAACCGGATTTACCAATGCATCAGGCTTTAATCTAATTAGTATTGCTAAAAATGATAATAAAAGAGTTATTTCAGTTTTGATGGGATGTTCAACTTTTAAAAGCCGAGATCAATTTACAAAAAAGCTGTTTGATAAGGCTTTCTTTGGAAATTATGAGCCAGAAATTAAAGTGAAATTAAAGACGAAATTTGATTATAATGAAAATATTTCATCCTTAATTTTACAAAGTAAAATTAAGGATCTTGTAAGGTTGGAATTCGGAGTTAAATTCCGTGAGATCCTCCAGACACAAGTGGCTTAAGTGTTAACAAGTTTATTTAAAAAATTAAAAACTAGCTTCAACATCAATCACTTTATCAATAACCTGAAGTCTTGAAATATCAGCATTATCAAGCAAATATTTTCCGGGAAGTTCTACTTTAAAAACTCTTCCACCACTCATAATTAAAAAATAAACTTTACTAAATTTTTCAAAATTAGCTGGAGCAATTCTTTGAGAGAGTAGGGTTTTGATATTTAGAACACAGTCCCGTTCTTTAATAATAATTTGCACAGAAGAAAAAATCTTTTTTGTTTTTAAAAGTTCAACTTTTTCTTGATAGGCTTTTTGTTGGTCTTGAGCTTTGGCAATTGGAGCTGCTGATTTTTTTTCATATCCCGATAATTCGCCAGAGTTTTCGTTAAAGTTTCCCGAAAAACCCCTTTGGTCAGATTTAAAATTCTGATTTCTAATAGGTTGTTTTTTTATATCTTCAAAATCTTCATTTTTTGCGGCGGTATATTTAATAAAATCTTCAAGCTTTCTAACATCTCTCACTAAAATTCTGGTGCCGCCATCATCTTTTTTAATCAGGCAATCTATCTGAATCATACTACCCTCAGCTAAAAGATCGCGAGCATTAGTAATTAAATTTTCATCAAAAATCATTGCCTCAAAAATTCCCAGATAATCAGAAATTGTAAGATAAGCAAAACGACCACGAGACCCCGATCTGTGCTTGCTTCCAGCAATAACACCCGACATCTTGACTAAGCTATTATCTGCAAGCTCATCTCTTTCAAGTTTATCAGAAAAAATTACGCCGCGCTTTTTTAAATCAGAAACATGGTCGTCAGTTGGATGTTCATTTAAGAAAAAACCAAATGCTTCAAATTCTTTTTGTAATTTTTCAACTTTAGTCCAATTGCCAACTTTTTTTAATTCTGGCTTGGCTTCAGCTTCTGGAGTGCCTCCAAATAAACTCATCTGATTAGAAGAGGCTGCTTCATGTTTTTGAGCTGCGTAAGCTGAAAGCATCTCAAATGAATTGGCAATTTGTTGGCGATTATCGTGAAGAGAATCAAATGCTCCAGCTTTAGATAATGCTTCAATTGATTTTTTATTGATGGTTCTGGGGTCCAATCTTTCAGCAAAATCATAAACATCTTTGAATTTTCCATTAGCTTTGCGCTCTTTTACAGCATTTTCAGTCATGCCAAAACCAACGGCTTTAATGGCACCAAGTCCAAATCTAATTGCTAATTTTGGTTTATTTTCTGTCTGCATTAAATGGTTATGAAAAATAAAATAATTATTCCAACTACAATTCTATAAATTCCAAAAATCACGAAATTATTTTTACTTACAAAATTTATAAACCATTTAATTACCAGAATTGCTGATAAAAATGCTGATAAAGTTCCTATTAAAATGAATTCGATGTTAGAGAAGGTGAGGGTGTTAATATTTTTGTAAAGATCAAAGATAGTTGCGGCGAAAATAGTTGGAATTGCTAAGAAAAAAGAAAATTCTGTGGCAGTTTTTCTATCAAGCTTAAGTAAGATTCCGCCAATTATTGTTGCTCCAGATCTTGATGTTCCGGGAATCATGGAAAGACATTGAAATAATCCAATGTAAAAAGCTTTAAAGGTGGTAATATTATCAATCTTTGTAATCTCTTCATCTCTTAACATTCTTGGCTTGTGATCAACTATAATCATAATAATACCGCCAACAATTAAACTTATCGCAATTGAGATAGTAGAAAAGAAAAACTCTTTAATAAAATTATGAAATAAGCCGCCAATAATTAGTGATGGTAAAAAAGCTAAAGCCAAATTCAAAGAAAATTTCTGCTGCTTTTTTTGATGAAGATTAAAAACCACTTCAAGAATTTTTTTACGATAAATTATGCAAACAGCAAAAATTGCGCCAACCTGGATAACAATTTCAAATAAGTTATTTTTAACTGATTGAAAATCGATGAGATAAGAAAATATAAGGAGATGCGCTGTTGATGATACAGGAATGAATTCTGTTAGTCCTTCAACAATTCCAAGAAAAATGGCTTTAAATAAATCAGATAAATGAAACATTAAAAATATCAAATTATTAATCTGTCATCCTTAAGCAAAGCGAATGATCTCTTGAGGCAAAAAACTTCCTCCAAAAAATTGGAAGAAGTTTTTGAAAATATAATGGTACCTCCGATCCGAATCGAACGGACACGCCCGTGAAGGCAATAGATTTTGAGTCTATCGCGTCTACCAATTCCGCCACAGAGGCAAATAAATCTAAAAAGACTATTTGTTTGAGATATACCCATTCTTTTTAGGCAAATTTCTTCTTAGGCAAAATTTTAACGAAAAGCCTAAGAAGAAAAATAGCCTAAAAAATAGGTTATATAGGTAGTTTAAAAACTTGGTTAAAAAGTTATTGCAAGAATTTTTTAAATTCTATTTATAAATTTAAATATTTCTAAAATAAGTTTTTAACCAAACTCCCAAAGAGATAAAAATTCTAAAAAGAAAAAATTCGGGGCACCAATAGTAATAAACACTGATTAAAAAGTCAAAAGGCTTTTCTTAGTAATATACCATATCTAAATTCATAAATTTTAGATTTGTTATATACTGCAATAAATCCCATAATACCTGTTATTTAATTTTACATAATATACATTATGGGAAAATAATCTAGTCAAGAAAGTTCTTATTTAATTTGTCTTCTCCTATCTTATTATATTTTGATTAGATTTTTAAACTTTTTTTGTTCCCCATTTTTTATCCAAATAAGCTTCAACAGCTTTTCTTTCTTCCGTGTTTAAATAACGATTATAAATTACAACTTCACCAATATAGCCAAAAAAATACTCTAGTCATGTTTGGGAAAATTTATATGATCCCAAGTTTTTTTCCAACCTTAATAAAAGCAGCAATTGCCTTGTCTAAATGCTCTTTTTCATGAGCTGCGGAAATTTGTACACGAATTCTTGCTTCATTTTTTGGTACAACTGGGAAAGAGAAGGCAATTACATAAATTCCCTCTTCTTCAATCATCATCTTAGCAACCCTTCCTGCTAAAATTGCATCTCCAAACATCACTGCTACAACTGGATGAACACTTGGTCTAATATCAAAACCAGCAGCCACCATTTTTTCTCTAAAATAAGCAGTATTATCAGCAACTTTTTTGATTAATGATTTTGATTCTTTAATCATTTTTATAATTTCAATACCAACAGCTGCGGTCATTGGCAAAAGATTATTTGAAAAAAGATAAGGTCTGGCTTTGTTTCTAAGTTTATCAATTACCTCTTTTTTAGAAGCGATGAAGCCTCCACCAGAAGCACCTAAAGCCTTGCCAAGTGTGCTAGTTAGAATATCCACCCTGCCCTCAACTTTGCATAATTCAGAAGTTCCACGACCATTTTCTCCAACAAAACCAGTAGCATGACAATCATCAACTAAAACCAAAGCGCCATATTTTTCAGCTAAATCGCAAATTTCATTTAATTTAGCAATATCGCCATCCATTGAAAATACTCCATCTGTAACAACCACGCGATTTTTTGCACCTTGTGCGGCTTTTAATTTTTCTTCTAAATCAGACATATCGTCAAATTTATAAAAATGGCGCGCCGCTTTAGAAAGTCTTATTCCGTCAATCAAACTAGCATGATTTAAATCAGCTGAAATAATCGCGTCTTTTTCATCAAATAAAGAAGCAAAAACACCGCCATTGGCAGCAAAGCATGATGAAAAAGTTATTACATCTTCAAACCCTAAAAATTCAGCAAGGCTTTTTTCAAACTCTTTATGTAAATCAAAAGTGCCACAAATAAAGCGCACAGAAGCTGTTCCAAGTCCATATTCTTCAATAGATTTTTTAGCAACTTCAATCAATTTATGATTACTTGCCAAGCCTAGATAATTATTAGCACAAAAATTCAGAACTTTTTTTCTAGAAGATTTATTGATGATTTCTATTTCAGAAGATTGTGGTGTAACTATTTGATATTCGCCTTTATAAAGACCCGTATTTTTTAATTCTTGTAGCTCAGCCGTAATGTCGTTTAAGAATTGTTCTTTTATCATATATTTAAAAAATTATAAATTTGGAAATGTTTCTATTTGAGAAATTAAATTTGCTAATGTCAAAAAAAATCTATCTAATTGACAAAATCTATCTAATTGACAAATTTGTATCCAGCTAGTACTTTTTGCGCCTCAATCCTAACCTCTAGTGATTAGTTTGTATTCCTTTAAATTCTGCGCATGGTTTTAGAGTTAGTTCGCAGATCGTAAACCATTTTTTAACTCAAAAAAACAAGTAAATCAAATGAATAAAAATTTCTTAAAATCAGTTATCACTGGCGTTGTTAGTTTGGGTCTTATCGCATCTTGTTCACAACTTACAGGAAAAAAAGATTCTCACAAATGTTCTACCAACAAATGTTCAGCTAAAAAAGCTGATGAAGCTAATAAATGTTCAGCTAAAAAAGCTGCTGAAGTTAAAACTGATGCAAAATCTGAAACTAAGTCTGCAAAAGCTAAAAAATCTACAAAATAGCTTTCACATTGCGATTTATGAACAATAAAATCACTAATCAAAGCCCAATTCCATCTGGTAAAGTTGGAATTGGGCTTAGATCGCCACACATAAATCAAATTCTCACTGAAAAACCCAAAATCTCTTGGTTAGAAGTTCATACTGAAAACTATTACGCTGCTGGCGGTCCTGCGATAAAAACTCTAAAGGAAATTAGAAAAAATTATCCAATCAGCTTTCACTGCGTTGGCAATTCTTTGGGCTCTTCACAAAAAATCGATCTTGTCCATTTAAAAAAACTTAAAAATTTAATTGAAATAATTGATCCATTTCTGGTTTCTGATCATATTTCTTGGGGTGCCGTTGATGGTAAGAATTTTAATGATTTATTGCCACTTCCTTACACTAGCAAATCTCTGAAAGCTATTTCTGACAATGTTTCTGTGATGCAAGATTTTTTAAAAAGAGAAATTTTAGTAGAAAATTCTTCTGCTTATTTGGCTTTCAAAGATAATGAAATGGATGAAGCTGATTTTATTAATCAAGTTACCAGAAAGACGGGATGTAAACTATTGCTTGATGTGAATAATGTTTTTGTTAGTTCGCAAAATAATGCTCAATTCAACCCTAAGAAATATTTACAAAAAATTGATAAAAAATCAGTTAAAGAAATTCACTTAGCGGGTCATTCAAAGTCTAAGATTTTTGATGGAGAAAATTCCAAGGAAATTCGTATTGATACCCATGACGATT
>CAMDRL010000045.1 GCA_945906835.1 Rickettsia typhi | reverse complement strand
AAAGTAAGGTTGAAACTAAGATTGAAGATCAAGATTTAAATGTTGCTCGTAATAATATTTTTATGAGAAAGTTACAGAATGTTGCTAAAGGTTATTTAATGGATTTAAGAAAGAGAGCGTTTGTTGAGATTGATCGTGAGAGATTGTTGTTGGATAAGTAGTCACAGTTCCCCTCCTTATTAAGAAGGGGTTAGGGGAAGCACTCGTTACAAATTTGGTTTATATCGAGTTATTTAAAGCTGCAACTCCTGGTAAATCTTTACCTTCCAGCCATTCTAAAAATGCTCCACCAGCAGTTGAAATATAAGTAAACTTATCAGCCAGTCCTACAGAATTTATTGCAGCAACAGAATCTCCACCACCTGATACTGAAATTAATTTTCCTTCAGAGGTGAGTTTTGCTGCGGTTTTGGCAAAGTTTTCAGTCCCAATATTAAATGGCTTTATTTCAAAAGCGCCAAGAGGTCCGTTCCACACTAAAGTTTTGTGATTTTCTAAATCTTGTGCAAGTTTAACGCTGCTTTTTTTGCCTATATCAACAATAATATCATCATCAGCGACTTCATCCACAGCAACAGTTTTACATGGCGAATTTGCTTCAAACTTTTTTGTTATAACAACATCAAAAGGCAGGATAATATTGCAACCATTAGCTTTAGCGGTTTCAATAACTTTTAATGCCGTATCTTTTAAATCTTTCTCACATAAGGATTTTCCAATATTTTTTCCCAAAGCGTAAAGAAATGTATTCGCCATTCCGCCAGCAACCACAATGCTTTGAGCTTTGTTCGAAAGTGCATCAAGTAAATCAAGTTTAGTTGAAACCTTGGCACCACCAACAACAGCCATCATTGGTTTCTTAGCGTTTTCTAGATGATTGGTTAATCCATCAAGTTCAGATTCCATTAAAAATCCAGCGCAAGATTTTAAAATTGCTGGAATTCCAGTAATTGAAGCGTGGGCACGATGTGAACAAGAAAAAGCGTCATTCACATAAAGATTGCCAAGGCTGGCAAGTTCGCAAGAAAATTCAGCATCATTTTTAGTTTCTTGTTTGTAGAAACGCAGATTTTCTAACATGATTACTTCACCATAGTTTGTGGCTTCAACGGCTTTTTTTACTTTTTCGCCAATACAATCATCAACAAATCTAACTTTAATTTCGCCAAGCAATTCTTGAGTGCGACCAACCAATTGTTTTATTGACATTGAAGGTTCAACTTTACCTTCTGGTCTACCAAAATGTGAAATTACAATGACTTTAGCATTATTTTGAGCTAGATATTTTAAAGTTGGAATTACAGCTCTAATTCTAGTATCATCTTCAATATTGCCATTAGATATTGGTACATTGATGTCAACGCGTACAATAACATTTTTGTTAGTTACAAGGCAGTCTTTTAAGCGGTTGAATTTAGGCATTATCTTTTTTGTATTATGAGTGTTCAAAAGAGATTTTAAACTTATTTTGGAATCTCTTTATTGGCAAAAGGGCAAATCATATCAAATAAAGCTTGATTTTGCCCGAAGTAGTTTATATTTTATATATCCTCATTTCTTATTTCTACAAGAAATTTTAAAATTCCTCTAAATTACAAAGTTTAAAGCATATGGGCACTAAGAATAACCCGAAGAATAGGGTAAAAGCTGTTGAAAAGAAAAAGCATAATGGTAAAGATATTGAGCCAGTTTATTACTACGGAGTTCACGCTGGACATGGTAAATACATGGCCGCAAAGTATTGTGGTTCTGCAATAATTGTAGCTGACGAAGCGCATAAGCCATTACAATGGGATCAAATAAGCTAATCAAATGCCTGAAGTAATTATCAATGGTCCTGCAGGAAGAGTGGAGGGTCGTTATCATCAAAATTCTAATCCAAAAGCTCCCGTCGCTTTGGTACTTCATCCGAACCCTTTGCATGGTGGAACTATGAACAATAAAGTTACTTATAATCTTTATAAGGCTTTTGCTAATAATGGCTTTTCAGTTTTGCGGATTAATTTTCGCGGTGTTGGGAAGTCGCAGGGTAAATTCGATCATGGTATTGGTGAATTATTAGATGCAACTGCGGTGATGAATTGGTTGCATGATCAAAATATGGAATCTTCTGATTTTTGGATTGCTGGATTTTCTTTTGGATCATGGATTGCTCTACAATCGGTAATGAGAAGGCCAGAAATTGAAAATTATATTCTAGTTGCACCTCCAGCCACAAAATATGATTTTAATTTTATTGTTCCTTGCACTTCTACTGGTTTGGTTGTTCAGGGCGATAAAGATGATATTACTAAAGAATCTGATACTGCAAAATTAGTAGAAAAATTATCAGCAAGAGAAGGTGCAGAAGTTAATTATCAAATGATTCATGGCGCTGATCATTTTTTTAAAGATCACATGGAAGAGTTTGAGTCAATTATTGATCAACATATTAAAAGCCGCTTAGTTCTTGATGCAACAAAAGTTCGTAAAGTTAAGCGCGATAGAAGACGCCGCCGCAAGAAGAAGAGCGCTTCGGAGTTGAAGGTTGAGCGCAATCATTTTCCAGTAAAACCCCTGTCGTCTTTTGAAAGCTAATTGGTAAGTTAATTACACTCCTAATTCCTAAAAAGGCGAAGGCTTCAGCTTCAATAGAATCTCCATTAAATCCTATTTCCTCCGCAGGTCTTATTGAAATACCAGTAAGCCATTTACGCATTTCATCCATTATAGCATGATTTTTTCTGCCGCCACCACAAACAAAAATTTCTTTCGGTTTTTGACTTAAAAAATCTAAATTGAATTTTATGGCTTGTGCATGCATATAAGCAAATGTTGCTAAGGCATCTTCAGGGTTTTTTAAACTTCTTATTGGCACAATTAAATTAGCAAAATCATCTCTATCGAAAGATTTTGGAGGTTTTTTATGGAAAATGTCATTTTGTAAAATGCGATCGGCCAAGATAAAATCAGCATTTCCTTTACTAGTCAAATCTCCATTAGTATCAAATTCTAGACCAAATTTTTCTCTCATTAAATCGTCAAACGGGGCGTTGCCAAAGCAAGTGTCAAAAGCTTCTATGTCATTTTCATTTTCAGAATTGAAATAGGTAATATTGGAAATTCCGCCAATATTTAAAATTGCTGTTGGTTTTGGTAAATCTTTTAGAAGATAAAAGTGATAAATTGGTACCAAAGGCGCACCTTGACCACCTAAAATCACATCTTTGCTGCGGAAATCGCAAACTACATCTATACCTGTTTTTGCTGCTAAAAGATGACCATTGCCAATTTGCCAAGTTATTGATTGTTCTGGTAAATGAAGAATGGTATGACCGTGGAAGGCAATTATATCGATCTCGCTTTTATCAATTTTATTTTCTAACAAAAATTCATTCACTAAATTTGCATGTAATAAAGTTAGTTCGTTTTCTACTGATTTAATTTTCTCTAATGATGGGGTCTTGTAAATAAGGTCTTTTAGGCGTTTTTTGAAATCCTCTTGATAGGATTTGTAATAAAAATTATGTCTTTTAATAATTTTTTCACCATCACTTTCAATTAAAGCTAAGTCAATTCCATCCATTGATGTTCCGCTCATTAGGCCAATGCTCTTACAGATTTTATTCATGCGATTATTTGATTGAAAATATTAATGAATGTTAATTTTTTATCTAAATTTAGTGACTTGGTTTTTTGTAAAGAGTTTTTGATATTATCGTAAATGATAAAGATTTCTTTGAGGGATAATCTTTCTCGTAAATTTAAAAAAACTTCTTTTTCGCTAAAGCAAAAATCAATTTCGCTATTACTTAAAAACTTAATAAGACGATTTAAAAAGAATTCCAAAATTTCAGCAATAATTTCAAAAGAAAAGTTCTTATCAGAGATTTTTTTATGAATTTTGTTGTCGATTATTTTATTTTGCAGAGAAGTCAGAAAAACTTCGTAGAGATCAACTAAATCTTGACCATATTCAATTGCTTTGGCTGGAGAGTTGCCACATATTTCTGATAAAATTGTTATTTCTTCGTTGGAAATTTTTTTATTATTTCCTTGGAGAATTTCTTTAAAATTTTCAAAAGTTAAATCTGGCACTTTTACGCTTTGACAGCGTGATTTTATGGTGGCTAAAACTTTATTAGGATTGTGGGCGATTAAAATTAGAAAGTTATTTGTTTGAGGTTCTTCAAGAATTTTTAAAAGTGCGTTCGATGAAGATTTATTTAATTCGTCAGCGGCGTCAATTATGATGAATTTATATTTAGAAATAGCGGAAGTTTGATTAAAAAAATTGGCAATATTACGAATTTTTTCGACTGAAATTTCTTTTTTATCAGCTTCTTTTTCAATGAGTAGAAGATCTGGATGATTGGGATTTTTATCTTTGAAAATTTCTGATACTAATTCTTTAGCAAAAGTGGCTTTGCCGATACCTTTTTTGCCGTAAAGTAAAATGGCGTGATGGAGTTTGTTATTTTGGTGTGAAGATAGGAGAGATGATTTTATTAGTTCGAAGCCTAGCATGTTTTTTGTTTGTGGTTTTTAAAAAAAGACCAAATGTCTCACGATTACCTCCCCTAGCCCCTCATTAATAAAGAGGGGAATACTATTGGTCTCCCTTATTCCCCGCCACCAAGTGAATGAACATAAATAGAAAGTTGCCTAATGGTTTCTTCATCAAGTCTTCCTGTCCAATAAGGCATTACACCAGCGTAAGCATAAGTTATGGTATAAATAATATCTTCTTTATTGCCACCATAAAGCCAAATTGCATCGGATAGATTTGGCGCACCAAGTTCTCTATTTCCTTTACCACCTTCGCCATGACAAGCTACACAATTAGCTTTAAAAATTTCTTCACCTTTTGGATTTTTAGAGGCCTTATCTGTTAGAGACATTACATATTCTGTAACTTCCTTAACTTCTTGTTTAGTTAAAATCTTGTCCAAACCAAAAGAAGGCATTTGGTTAAAGCGCGCCTTTTCGTGACCCGATCTGATACCATATTTAAGGGTTGTATAAATATCTTCAATTTTTCCGCCCCATAACCAGTCGTCATCATTTAAGTTAGGGTAGCCTTTGGCACCTTGCGCTCCAGTACCATGGCAAGCGGCGCAATTTTCTTTGAAAGCAATTTTCCCGCCATTTTTAGCAAATTCTGTAAGTTGTGGATCTTTAAAAATTTGTTCGAAATTACTTTTAGAAAATTTTTCTAAATAAACATTTTGAAGGTCTTCAATTTCTTTTTGAGATTCTTTTAATTGAGATACTCCTGACCATTTTAACGAGCCTTTAGTGTTGCCAGAAGGGGTTGGCCATGTTGGATAAAAAAACCAATAGCCAATTGACCAAACTATGCAAATTAACCAAACAATAAGCCACCAGCGAGGTGCGGGAATGTTGTATTCTGAAATACCATCCCATTCATGACCTGTGGTTTCAATTGGTTTTTTATTCTTATCTTTTTTGTTTGTCATTTTTCTGGACAATTTATTTTTTTATAGATTTTTTTACTTTCTTTTCTACAGCTTCTTCTTCACCAAATTCTTCTTTAAGTGGAATTTGTGCATATTCATCAAATTTCTTTTTAGTGCCCTTTTTAAATACTGAGAAAACTATGTAACAAAAAAATATGAAGAAAAATAAAGTGGCAATTGTTGGAGCATGCTTGATAAGAAGATTAATCATGTTTTTCTCCTACAAAAGTTTTATCTTTATTTTGAATTCCATCGTATTTTGCAAAATCAACAAAAGTTCCAAGTGCTTGTAAGTAAGAAATCAAAGCATCCATTTCGGAAACTTTATTTAGATTGCCATCAAAATCTCTAACTATAACTTTGCCACCATAACGCTTTTGCAGAGCGTCAGAATCTCTGTCATTTGAAGCTTGAAGAACTGCATCAGAAACAGCATTTTGAATCATGTCGTCAGTATAAGGAACTCCAACTTGGCGCAAAACTTCCATATCGGTTGCGATGTCAGAAATATCAGCATCTCTTTCTGGTAAAAATTTATATCCTGGCATTATTGATTGAGGTACAACGCTTCTTGGATTAACTAAGTGGCGACTATGCCAATTATCAGAATATTTGCCGCCAACTCTTGCTAAATCTGGACCAGTTCTTTTTGAGCCCCATTGGAAAGGGTGATCATACATACTTTCTGCGGCAAGTGAGTAATGTCCATATCTTTCAACTTCATCGCGCAATACGCGAATTTGTTGAGAATGGCAAGAATAACAACCTTCGCGCTTGTAGATTTTTGAGCCAGCAAGTTCAAGTGGTGTAAAAGGACGCATGCCTTCAACTTTTTCAATTACAGTTTCCATGCGAAATAACGGAGCAATTTCTACCAGACCGCCAATTGATATGACGATGATTGTTAGAATTATAAGTAAAACTGAATTTCTTTCAATTTTGTCATGATGTTTAAACATGTTTTTCGAATTTAGTTTTTATTTAAAAGCTATTGAGATCCTGAATTTTTTTTCAGGATCTATTATTATGCCTTAGACTTAATAGTTTTGTAAAAATTATAAGCCATAATACAAGCTCCAGTCAAAAATAACACACCACCAATAGCGCGAGTTAAGTAAAGTGGATGCATAGCTTGAACTGTCTCAACGAAAGAATATTGCAAGAAGCCCATATCGTCATAAGCGCGCCACATTAAGCCTTGCATTATTCCAGAAATCCACATTGCTGAGATATAAAGTACGATACCAGTTGTGGCAATCCAGAAGTGCAGACTAACTAACTTCATTGAATAAAGTTCTTTTTTACCCCATAAAATTGGCACCAAGTGATAAAGTGAACCAAAGCTTATGAAAGCAACCCAGCCCAAAGTACCAGAATGCACATGTCCAATTGTCCAATCGGTGTAATGAGAAAGTGCATTAACTGATCTGATTGCCATTAATGGACCTTCAAAAGTACTCATTCCGTAAAAGGCAACAGAGGTGATTAAGAAGCGTAAAACTGGATCGGTGCGCAATTTATCCCAAGCGCCAGATAAAGTCATTATACCATTAATCATACCACCCCAAGAAGGCATCCATAACATGATAGAGAAAGTCATGCCTAAAGTTTGCACCCAATCAGGAAGAGAAGTATAATGTAAGTGATGAGGTCCAGCCCAAATGTAAATGAAGATTAACGACCAAAAATGTATAATTGAAAGGCGGTAAGAATAAACAGGGCGACCAGCTCTTTTTGGAATGAAATAATACATCATGCCAAGAAAGCCTGTAGTAAGGAAAAATCCAACCGCATTATGAGCATACCACCATTGAATCATTGCACTTTGTACGCCGCCAAAGATTGAGTAGCTATGTGAACTATCCCATCTAAGTGGGATTGAAAGATTATTGACGATGTGTAGAATTACCACGGTAACAATGAAGCCAAGGAAAAACCAGTTTGCAACATAAATGTGAGGCTCTTTACGATTTTTCAAAGTCATCATAAAAACTAAAAGATAGCAAGCCCAAATTAAAGTAAACCATAAATCAGCATACCATTCTGGTTCTGCGTATTCTTTTGCTTGAGTGATGCCATTAAGATAGCCATAAGCTGCCATTAGAATAAAAATTTGATAACCCCAAAAGATAAATTTCAAAAAGTTATTTGAGCCCCAAATCCTTACCTGAGAGGTTCTCTGAACTACGAAAAAACTGGTAGCGAAAAGAGCGTTACCACCAAAAGCAAAAATTACCGATGAGGTGTGAAGGGGGCGAATACGACCGAAGCTTAGCCATTCAACATTAAAATTAAGAACTGGAAAAGCTAATTGAAAAGCAATTAGAACTCCAACTGAAAAACCAACAATACCCCAAAAAGTGGCGGCAATGGTGAATAATTTTACAATGTCGTAATTATATTTTACTGGTGCTAAGTGGCTGTTGCTGAGTTTTGAAGACATTGCTAAATCTAATTAATTAATGAAATTGCCATTATAAAAAGTGTTAAAGAATTAATTAAAATTATTGTTTTAGAAATAATTTTAAAATCTGTTTTAAAAGTTCTTAAAAAAATAAATCCGCCAGAAGCGGTCAAAAAAAGTGCTGGAATTGTTGAAATTCCAAATAAAAACATACCAAACCCTGCTAATATTGTTGAGCTTATTGAGGCTGCTAATAAAAATGCACCATATAAAAGACCGCAGGGAATGAATCCTAAAACTATTCCAAGAAAATAGCCGTTTAAGCCTTTTGGATTCTTGAACAAAGTTTTTAAGGTAAAAATTCTAAAAAATAGGGCTGTGTTTCTTAAGGTTTTTGATTTAAATGGCAATTTATTTTTCAGCTTTATTTTTGTAAGGGTGAGAAGGTTTTTTTCAAAAAAAAGGTTAAGAAAGATAAGTGAGGCCAGAAATAAAAAAACTGCCGAGAGGTTTCTAATGTTAGTAAGATTTTTAATATTTTCGGCAAAAATTGAGCAACAAATTCCAACTATTGCATAAGTTGTAATGCGCCCAAAATGATAAGGTAAAAGTGCAAAGTTTTTTAGTTTTTGAAAGTTAGAAAATTGGGCAAGGGAAATATTTTCTAAACGATTTGAAACTTGAGTTAAAACGAATGGACCACACATTCCAGAACAATGAGTAAAGCTTCCGAAGAAGCCAAGACTTATTAAGGATAATATTATTGGAATGTCAGACATTTTAAGAAATTAATTTTTACTTGGTCGATCATGAAATCAACAGTATTAAAATGCTAATGTATTTTAATCTACCCTCTTTTTCAAAGAGTTCTTCAAACTATTAAAATTGCCGCAACTTTTCTATCTTCTAAAGTTAAAATATTAAAAGTTCGACAAGCAGCACTGGTTGCCATTTCATCAATTGAAATATTAGGAAATTTTGCTTTAATTTTACTGCGGAAATTTTGTTTTAATTGTAAGTGTTTTTTGCCAGTTCCAATTAGTAAAATTTCTATCTCTTCTTCCAAAAAGTCATTCAAAAAAGATAATAATTTTTCCTCTTCTAAAAATTCTTTTTCAGTCAAAGAAATTTCTAAAACCTTTGTTGGTAAAAGAATTACACTTCCTAAAAAATCTTTTTCAGAAATTTTAAAACCATTTTCGTTGTAAGAGTTTATGATATTGCGCCCTTTTGGAATTAGAGGTGTGATGTCCATTAGTTAATTATGTTTAAATTTAATTTTAGTAAAAACTCCATTAGCAATTATTACGCCCATCAAAATTACTAAACATCCAAGAGCGCTGTTCCAACTCAATCTTTC
>CAMDRL010000044.1 GCA_945906835.1 Rickettsia typhi | reverse complement strand
TGCTTGATAAGTCTCTATTAGAAGCCATGGATGCTTCTTCTTTTTTAGTCAGAAAAAGAATGAAATCTTTATTGCCCAAAGATTTTACCGAATCCAAATTGGTGGAAGCGATGCTTTATTCTAGCATGTCGGAAGGAAAACGAATTCGTCCTTTCTTAACTATTATTTCAGCTCAGATTTTTGGTGTTTTGCCAGAAGAATCGGTTAACGCAGCGGCTGCTATAGAGTTTGTTCATACTTACTCTTTAATTCATGACGATTTGCCGGCTATGGATGATGATAATTTTCGTCGTGGTAAATTAACTTGTCACAAAAAATTTAATGAAGCCACGGCAATTCTTGCTGGAGATGCGTTATTAACTTATGCTTTTGAAATTTTAGCTGATTCTAAAACTCATAAAGACCCCTTCATAAGATGTGAGTTGGTAAAAATTCTTGCTATGGCTTCAGGTTTTAGAGGCATGGTTGGCGGACAGATGATTGATCTTGAAACTGCTAATCAAAAAATTTCTAAAGAGCAATTAGCAAAATTACATCGCTTGAAAACGGGCGAGCTTTTTATGGCATCTTGCGCAATTGGAGCAACTATTGGCCATGCTACAGAGGCAGAAAAAAATGCTTTGCGCTATTATGCTCACGATCTGGGTTTAGCTTTCCAGATTAAAGATGATATTTTAGATCATTGCGGAGTTGATGATGGCAAAATTAATCTTGATGAAAATATTCATGAGAAGTCCAAAGAAAATGCCAGCGTTGTTGACGTGGTGGGTTTAGATCACGCTGTAAAACAATTGAATTTACTGAAAGAGCAAGCGGTTTATCATCTTAAAATTTTTGGTAAAAGAGCTAATTTGTTGGCAGAGCTTTCTGAATTTATTGTTTCGCGTGATAAATAAATTATTGGCTAATTGCAATTCCCCATTTTTTCCCAAGGTATTTTTCAACTAATTTTATTTCTTTGGCGGTAATGATTTTTTTGAAGATGATTATTTCGCCAATATCACCTTGGTAATAATTAGTGGATAGTTGCCTTCCTATAGATGATCCAGCGTAAGAAGCTAGGGGTTGCTTAATGTCGTACGAAGTTCCTGTTGAGGATGTGGTTTGCAAGGTGCCATTGATTTTATATGTTTTTGTGTAAAAATTAAATGTATAAGAATGAATTAAGGGGGTTGGTGTTTTATATTCACTATATGTGACATTAAGTCCATTATATCTCATGGCAGAAGTCAAAGTAGTGTTGTCTCTATATCCAAGAAATAAATTAGTATTGGCAGTCAATTCACTTCCTCCAAGAAAGTAGTTAATAGAATCATTGCTGGTTCTTTGTTCGACCACAAATATTGTATAATTACTATTAACAATTCCAGAGCCATCAAAGGATAAGTAGTTGCTATTTGCTCTAGTAAAGCTTATTGCGGGAAGTCCATTGATTTTATCGGTTTTGTAAGTAGGGCGATTTCCAGCTGTTGTTTGAGTGGCGTTATTTCTTACGGTTTCAATATTAGGGTTTATATCATACCAAGTGCTGATAGTTGAGCCATCAAAAGTTTCATCAGCAGAGAAGCTTTTTTCAGAGGTTGTTTCGTACCAAAGGATTAAGTCACCAATAGAGGTGACAGGAGAGTTGTTGGTCATGGTTCTGGCATTAGCTAATAAAGCTCTTTTTTTAAGCGCACTGCTTCCCATAACTCCTGCCATCAAAACGCTGATTATAAGTCCAACAATCGCAAGTTCAATTAGTGAGAAGGCTCCCCTTGAGAATGTTTTTGAGAATGTTTTTGGGAATGTTTTTAATTTTTTCATTTTAGTTTTTGTAAATTATATTCTTTAAAACATAACAAACTTGTCATCGTGAGCGAAGCAAAGGATCTCTTGAGATATATCATACTAAGCTAATCTTGCATATTTCTAACTTCGAATTTTTGGTAAAAATTTACTCGAAGAATAATGCTGTATCACCTGATACAGCTTATATTCTTCGTCGCAATTTTTTCTCAAAACTTCTTAGTTAGAAATATGCAAGATTAACTTAGTATGCTATAGAGTTTTTTCTAAAGATATCCTTCGCTTCGCTCAGGATGACATTTTTGTATACCGAAACTGATTCCAATATACCAAACTATTTCGGTATATTGAGGATCACCGCAAGGCTTGGCTTTGCAAGTGCGACGAAAAAATAAAGAATACACTCATTTGGCTTCTTGAAATTGAATGGGATAATTTTTTATTGCCCTTGTAAAGAATTTTCTTTTGGCATCACGCCAAGAATTGGTGCGATGTTCTTTATGACTCTTCCAGCAACCGGAGCTGCAACCATGCCGCCAGTATTAAAGCTGTAATTTGGTCGATCAAAAAGCACATAAACCAAATATTTCGGTTTAGAAATTGGAAATACTGCCACAAAAGAAGCTATGGTTTGTTTCTCATTATATCCGCCAAATTCAGCTCTTTCAGCAGTTCCAGTTTTTCCACCAACTTCATATCCTTCAACATTAGCATTGCGCCCAGTTCCTTCCATGGCAACTTTGCGCAACATAACTCGCATTAAATCTGAGGTAGATTCTTTAATTACTCTTTTGCCTTTTGCCTCTTTGTCTAATTTTAAAAATGATGGATTGTAAAGAATTCCGCCATTAACAACTGCAGAAACTCCCATTGCAATATGCAGCGGAGTAATGGCAATACCATGTCCATAAGAAATTGTGTAAAGATTAATTTCTCGCCAAGACTTAGGATACATTGGTCTGCCAAGTCCCGGAAAATCAACCTCTATTCTTTTAAGCATGCCAATTTTTTCTAAAAATTCTTTCTGATTTTCTATGCCAATTTTTTGAGCAATTTGTACGGTTCCAATATTTGAAGAATAGGCAAAAATTTCGCCAACTGTCATAATATCTTTGACCGCATGGTCATCTTTAATAGTGAAGCGACCATATTTTATAGGATCGTGGACATTGTAAGTATCGTCCATTTTAACCAAATCTTTCTCAAAAGCTAAAGTGTTGGTAAATACTTTAAATATAGAACCAAGCTCATAAGAGCCATTAACCACGCGGTTAAATCTCTGATCTGGCTCTGCTTCATGTTGCACATTGGGGTCAAAATCAGGTAAAGATGAAAGTGCTAAAATTTCGCCATTAGTAACATCCATTATAACGCCAGAAGCTGCCTTGGCACGATATTCCTCAATGCCCTTTACTAATTCATCATTCAAAATATCCTGCACTCTAACATCCATTGCTAGGTTTAAACTTTCCCGACCTTCGGCAAGCTGTTTATTATATTGCATTTCCATTCCAGCAAGACCTTTGCGATCTAAGTCAACATAGCCAACTAAATGGCTGGCGATTGATTTTTGAGGATAAACACGAATTCTATCATCTTCAAATAACAGGCCTGCAATTTGTAGTTTCTTTACTTGCTCAGATTGACTTGGAGAGAGATTTCTTTTGATGAGAATCCAGCTTTTGCTGCTTTTTCCATCGAGAATTTTATTTAAAATTTCTTGATAAGAAAGATCGGAGAAAGTTTCTGAAACTGCCTTAGCAATTGCTTGTGGGTCTTTAACTAAAATGCTGCTAACATAAAGCGATTTGGTTCTTAAGTCGGTTGCAACCAAAGTGCCATTGCGATCAAAAATATCAGCTCTTTTAATTATTTTTCCTGAATTATAAGTAACTCTAACTTTTACTTTATCGCCAGAAAATACGACAAAAAACATGCGCAGAATTATTGTAAGGAAAACTGCTAAAATGCAGAAATAGACAAAAATTAGACGATTTTTTTTGATTTCTATATCTGCCATTTAATGGGCGAAAAAAAGGGGGGTTTGAATAATATTTTTAGATTTACTTAGTCAATTCTAATGTTTCAGTGTTTACCCAAGCTTCAGCGTCACCGCACACCTCTCTATTGTCACCCCGCAATTGTTGAGGGGTCCATCTTACAACAATCTCAATATTCTATTGATATGAGCGCTTGACGAAATGGACCCCGCAACAAGTGCGGGGTGACACCGAGGCGTGGTGAACACTGAAGCGCTGATATCACTAAAGTGTAGACAACTTCTGATAACTACAACTTAATTTCCGCAATCAATTTCTTAACCGCATCAACTGAATTATTAAACAAAACCTGCTCTTGAGCATTAAGTTTAATTTCAACAATTTTTTCCACGCCATTTTTTCCAATAACAGTGGGAACGCCAATATAAAGGTCATTCACGCCATATTCGCCAGTTAAATTAGCGGCAACTGGCAACACTCTTCTTTTATCAAATAAATAACTTTCAGCCATTAAAATAGCCGCAGAAGCTGGTGCGTAAAAAGCTGATCCAGTTCCTAAAAGTTTTACAATTTCAGCGCCGCCATCTCTGGTGCGTTGTACAATTTCTTCAATTTTTTCATTAGTGGTCCAGCCCATAGAAATTAAATCTGGAATTGGAATTCCAGCAACTGAAGAATATCTAATTAATGGAACCATAGTGTCGCCATGTCCACCTAAAACACAGGCGTTAATATCTTCAACTGAAACATTAAATTCACGAGCTAAAAATAAAGACATTCTTGCTGAGTCAAGCACGCCAGCCATTCCCACCACTTTATTTGCTGGTAGGCCAGAAGCTTTTTGCATAACATAAACCATGGCATCCAAAGGATTGGTAATAACAATTACAAAAGCATTTGGTGCATATTGTTTAATTCCAGCGGCAACTGCTTTGATTACAGAAGTGTTGGTGGCAATTAAATCATCACGGCTCATTCCAGGTTTTCTGGCAATTCCGGCAGTAACAATTACCACATCAGAATCAGCAATGTCGGCGTAAGAATCGGTGCCTGTTAAATTCGCATCAAAATCTTCAATAACTGAAGATTGTTCAATATCCAAAGATTTGCCTTTAGCAACGCCAGAATTTAAATCTAACATTACAACATCGCCAAGATTTTTTAATCCAGCCAAGTGAGCTAAAGTGCCGCCAATATTGCCTGCGCCGACTAAGGCGATTTTATTTCTTCTGTTCATATTTATTTGGGTTATTGCATTAATAAAAATTGGGTAATTTTTTCAAAGACTTCTTGCGGGGTTTTTGTGCCATCAATCAGCAAGATTCTTTGATTTTCGCTAGCTAATTTCAAAAATCCATTACGAACTTTTTGGTGAAAATCTAAGCCTAATTTTTCATAACGATTATTTGATTCACGATTTTGAATTCTGGCAAAAGCATGCTCAACTGGCACATCAATTAAGAAAGTAATGTCTGGTGCAAAATCGCCAATTGTCATTTTTTTTACTTCATCAATTAACTTTGAATCAAGACCAAAAGCGCTGCCTTGATAAGCAAAAGTTGAATCAAAAAAGCGATCTGAAATTACAATTTTATTTTCAGCTAAGGCTGGCTTTATTAGCTTTTCAACATGTTCTAAACGAGCAGCAAAATTTAAAAAAAGTTCAGTTTTTGCTTCTAATTTTTCAATTTCATCATCAATTAAAATTTCTCTGATTTTTTCAGAAGCATTGGTGCCTCCGGGTTCGCGAGTTAGAATTGCATTAAGCTTTGCAGCTAATAAAAACTCATATAGCTTTTTGCTTTGAGTTGATTTACCACTTCCTTCTATGCCTTCAAAGGTGATGAATTTATATTTTATTTCTGTCATTAATTTTTTTATAAAACTCTAAAATGAAAAACCATAAAAATATCCTGATAACTGGTGCAAGCAGCGGAATTGGCAAGGCTTTAGCAATTAAATATTCTCAAGCTGGTGTAAATTTATTTTTAGCTGGTCGCGATTTTAATAAATTAGAAGAAACAAAAGAAATTTGCCAAGCATTAAAAGCTAATATTTCTTACAAAATTATTGATGTGAAAGATGAGTTGGCAATGCAAAATTGGATTGAAGAAATTGAAAAAACTTATCAATTAAGTTTGGTTATTGCTTGCGCTGGAATTTCAGCAGGAACAGCGGGAGGATTGGAATCAGCAAATCAAATAAAAGAAATTTTTGCTGTAAATTTGGATGGAGTTTTAAATACCATAAATCCTGCAATTGCTAAAATGAAAGAAAGAAAAGCAGGACAAATTGTGATAATTTCTTCTTTGGCGGGATTTCGAGGATTACCAAGTTCTCCTGCATATTCTGCAAGTAAAGCAGCTGTTAGAGTTTATGGTGAAGGGTTGCGCGGAAATTTAGAAAAAATTGGAATTGCGGTAAATGTAGTTTGTCCCGGTTATATCAAAACTCCAATGACTGATGTGAATGAATTTCCAATGCCATTTCTAATGTCTCCAGAAAAATGTGCCGCAATAATTGTTAAAGGATTAGAAAAAAATAAATCCCGCATTTCTTTCCCCTTTCCACTTTTCTTCGTGGTTTGGTTGGCAACTTTACTTTCAAATGTAATTACAGATCCAATTTTTTCTAGATTGCCAAGTAAAAAGGCTTTGTAATTTTTCTAAATCTAATAATACCAATTCCCATCTTTAATTAACTTTTTATGCTTCATCTTTTTGGTCTAAAATTTAGAATAAAAACCTTATGTACTTCTATGTACATGCGGCTTTTCTTCTAAATTTTATCCTCAAAAATATTTCGCCTAAAAAGTTAATTAAAGATGGGAATTGGTATAATTAATGTTAACCGACGGTTAAGAGTAATTTGTTATAATCCCAAATCCCAATAAAAAAGGAGACCTTTTGGGTCTCCTTTTTTAAATTAATTTTCAAATAAGAAAAATTATTTTTTATCAGATTTTGCTGCTGGAGCTTTTGCTGCTGCTGGAGCTTTTGCCACCGCTGCACCCGATGCTGGAGTTGTGCCAGCCGCCGCTGCACCTGCTGCAGCTTCATCTTCGGTTTTAGAAGCTCTACCAATGATGCTAGCAACCAAGAATGTGCCTTTTTTAGCCAATGTAACGCCAGCTGGAAGATTCAAATCAGAACCTCTAACTTTTTGACCAACTTGCATTGGGGCAACATCAATATCAATTGAAGTTGGAACATTATTCACGCTATCGCAAATAACTGAAACTCTTCTTAAAACGATATGTAAGAAACCGCCCTTTTTCAAACCAGTTGATTTATCTTGGTTGATGAAGTTTAATTTTGGTTGAGCTTTTACCGCTTTAGAATTTTCGCAGTTCAAGAAATCAACATGAATTGGACGATCAGAAACTGGATCTAAATCAATATTATGAGTGATAACTTTAGTTTTTTTGCCATCGAAATCTAATTCAATAACTGTAGCTTGAGTATTTCCTTTGAAATATTCAAATTCAAATTCTTTAACATCAATAGTGATATTGATATTGCTATCTTTGTTATAGATAACGGCAGGAATTTTACCTGTTCTTTTGATTTTTTTTGCAACTAAAGAGCCAAGCTGTTCTCTTTTTTCTGCTTTTAATACAACACCAGTCATGAAGACTCCTAAAGATAATTTAATTAATTAATTTTTTTGGTAACTTTTTGAAAATTAAGGAAGATCGAGCAAAAAGATCATCACCAACAACTCATCTTAAAAAGCACCAGTAAAAAATATCTATGTGCTAATTTAAGGTATAAGGAGCGCAGCAATATAGAAGTCAAATAGCAAAAATCAAGATTATTTTTCTATCTTTTTTAAAGTCGCCAATACCTCTTCAACATGTCCATTAACTTTAACTGATTGCCAAATTTGGTTAATTGTACCAAATCTATCAATTAAAACTGTGGTTCTGTCAATGCCAAAATATTTTTTGCCAAACATCGATTTTTCTTTGATAACGCCATATTTTTCGCAAACTTCGCCATCTACATCAGAAAGCAAATTAAAGTTTAATTTATATTTTTCGATGAAATTACAATGGCTTTTAACGCTGTCTTTAGAAATACCTAAAATTACACAATTAAGTTTTTCAAAATCTTGATTTTTTTTAGCAAAATCTTGTGCCTCAATGGTGCAGCCAGGAGTGTCGTCTTTTGGGTAAAAATATAAAACAACATTTTTACCCTTAAGATCAGATAAAGAAATTTCGCCTTCATCGCTGGCTATAGAAAATGTTGGTGCTGGTTTGCCTGCTTCTAATTTCATGATTATTTTTTAATTTTTTTTCTCTTTGAATTTTCTGTTGCTTTTTCTTCTATTTTAGATTGCAAAACATCGTTAAACTGAGATTGACTGCAAAGACCAAGCAAAACCACATCTCTTGGTTTGATATTTTTAATATTCCAATGGCTGCGATCTCTAATTGAATCGATCATTTTATCAGTTGTACCAACCAATTTTTTAACCTGATTATTGGTAATTTCTGGGTAATATTTCAATAAATAGAAAATGCCATCTGGCTTATCTTGTCTTCTGGCAATTGGAGTGTATTTTCCAACTTTTTTACCAGTAGATTTAATGCTACTGGAAACTGATTTATTTAAAACTAAAGATGCTTCAGGATTTTTTTCACATCTAGCGATTTCTTCGTGAGTAAGTTGAGCTGAAAGAAATGGATTTTGTCCGATGATTCCAGAAGCGACATCGCCATCAGCAATTCCTTGAACTTCAAGTTCATGAAGGCCGCAAAAATGAGCGATTTGAGCAAAAGTAAGCGAAGTATTTTCAACCAACCAAACGGCAGTTGCTTTACGCATTAGAGGTAATTCTTGAGTCATAAAATTTTTTATTTGAGACTTGAAACAAAATTAAGTGAGATATGATTTTCATTTAATCCATTCACAAATTTAAAAGCAAGAAATTATCCGTGTTAATCCTTATTTCGCCTGCTAAGTCGCTTGATTACGAGTCAATGACTCATCAACAGAACTTTACTATTCCTCATTTTGCCAAAGATACTGAAAAACTGGCTTTGCAGCTTAAAAAATTTTCAGTTTCTGATTTAGAAAAATTGATGGGAATTAGTAAAAAATTAGCTGAATTGAATTTTGAAAGATTTCAAAAATTCTTACCAAAATTTGATCTAAAAAATTCCAAACAAGCTTTGCTGGTTTTTGATGGTGATGTTTATGGGCCAATTGAAAAAGATAAATTTTCACAGGCAGATTTTGATTTTGCACAGAAAAATTTAAGAATTTTATCGGGGTTTTATGGAATTTTGAAGCCGCTTGATTTGATGCAGCCTTATCGTTTGGAAATGGGAACAGATTTTAAAAAAACTTTATTAGAGAAGAATTTAAAAATTAAAAATCTTTATCAATTTTGGGGTGATAAAATTTCTGATTTTATAAATATGGAAATGGAAAATAATCATGAAAAATATATTATAAATCTTGCTTCGG
>CAMDRL010000043.1 GCA_945906835.1 Rickettsia typhi | reverse complement strand
ATAAAGCCTTCTTTGCGCTTTGAGCGTAAGTAGCGTGAGGCGATTAGGAATTCTAGTTTGGAGAACATTATTTACAGAGAAATTTAAGTTTTACATATTTTTTTAAAGCATCTTCAAAATCCTTAACTTCATCAAGATAAACTACACTTTTACTTTCTTGAATTTTTAACAAAAATCTTACTGCATTTCCTACACACTCATCTTCAGCATGATCAGCCTTTCCGCTTGCAACACAAAGCACATTGGTATCAATAACATAACCTGATTTTTTGGTGATTTTTTTGGACATTTTAGGATTTTTTCTTTTTTGATCTCTTTTTTTCCAAATAAGAAAGAACGCGATTTGCCGACTCTTCTAATTGATTGCCAAAAAAGTTCTCTGGCCAATTTTTAATGTCGCCAGAATCATTTAATTCCAACTCTTCTAACTCTGAAAAACCCTTTTCATTTTTACAGAAATAAAGCTTTGCAAACTTTTTTGAAATTGTCTCGTCGGCAATTCTAGTTTGGATTCTTGTTAAAAAATGTTCGCTATGGCTTTCAATTATCACCTGAATTTTTCTTTCTTTCACAGCATCAATAATAACATCTGCTAATTCAATTTGCGCTTTAGGATGAAGATGAATTTCTGGCTGCTCTAAAATTAAAGTTGCTCCTTCACTAGATTGAAAAAGAGCGGTAATTATAGGCAATATTTGAGAAACGCCGAAGCCAACATCGGGCAATAAAACTTCTGCCGAAAATTTAGTTTTTTTTACTTTAACCTCATAATAGTCATCTCTGTGTTTTGATATAGGCTTAACTCTGAAGCTTTCTATTAATCCCATCTTCTTTAATGCTGCGGCAATCTTTTTCTCTAAATCTCCATTTTTTAAGTTAGAAGCAATAATTGTTTGAATAGTAAATTCCCCTCCTTTTCCAACTTCTGAAGGAAAATTATTTTTCCATTGATAGTGCCTTTCTGGAAAATTTCTCAAAGGTCCAATATAATCAATAAACATAGTTAAATCAAAAATTAAACGAGGCCATCTATTTTGAGATCTTGTCATCTCTTTTTCATCTTTAGATTTTATTCTTTCCTGCATTTCGCTATTTATAAGATCTTCTCTTTTTTTATCTTTTTTAGGAAGATTTACATGAAAGTTTTTTATTACCAAACTCTTTTGTTCTTCCACAATTGAAGCTGAAATTTGTTGGCAGCTATATCGAGAAAAATATTGTTGTGAAACCGATATTACAAAATCAATTGCATTTTTATTTTCATGATCTCGGACAACATCCTTAAAATTTCCCAAATTAACAATTCCATCAAAATTTAAGACTTGCCCTGAATAATTTCCAGCCTCAGCAGTTTGCTTTAACATCAATAAAAATTGTAGAAGCGAAGTTTTGCCAGAACTATTTCCACCAAAAAACATAGTAATTGGCGCCATATTGATTTCGCCAGTATCTTTCCAACTTTTAAAATTTTTTATTCTTAACTTACTTAACATGGTTTAAAAAATTAAATTTAAGAAACGCCTTTTGATGTTGAATATTCAAAATGAAAAACTTCGTCAGGATGCACAATTTTACGAATATCATGACAAGCAGTTGCTGCCTCAGCAAAACCATTCAAAATCAATTTCAATTTATTTTTGTAAGTTGCAATATCGCCAACCGCATAAACCCCTGCAATTGAAGAAGCCATTGTTGCCACATCAACTTCAATATGATTTTTATGTAAGTTCAAACCCCACTCTGCAATCGGTCCAAGCTCCATGGCTAAACCAAAAAATGGCAATAAATAATCAGCTTCAAGCTCTTTAACATTTCCATCAAAATCTTTTACCAAAACCGCTTCTAACTTTCCATCTAAGCCTTTCAAGCCATCAAGCTGATAAGGAATTACCATTTCAATTTTTCCTGAGTCAGCTAATTTTTTCATCTGATCGGCACTTTCAGGGGCGCATCTAAATTTATCACGACGATGAACCACAAAAACTTTTTTAGCAATTGGTGCCAAACTTAAAGCCCAATCAACCGCTGAATCTCCACCACCAGCAATCACAACATTTTTATTAGCAAATTCTGCCTTTGAACGAATTGAATAAAAAACTGACTTTCCTTCAAATTCTTCAATGCGATCTAATGGTGGACGATTTGGCCCAAAAGCTCCACAACCAGCAGCAATAATAATCGCTTTGCAATTTATTGTATTATGTTTGGAGGTTGTAACAGTAAAGCTACCATCAGAATTTCTCTCAAATCTTTCCACTCTTTGATTCAAGTGATAAAGTGGCTCAAAAGGCTTAGCTTGCTCTTCTAATTTTTCGATTAATTCACTTGCTAAAATTGAAGGATGCGCAGGAATATCATAAATTGGCTTCTCAGGATAAAGCGCCAAACATTGCCCACCAATTACTTCCAAAGAATCAATAACATGGCATTTAATTTTTAGCATTCCCGCTTCAAACACAGAAAATAAGCCAGTTGGACCAGCGCCAATAATAACAAGATCGGTTTTATAAATTTCAGTCATTTTAAAAAAATTTTAATAAAGGAGTTCGGCGCAATTTAAGTTAAGCTAAGAAAAACACAAGTTCGCAAATCGCTTGCTTGATTTTAAGTAATTTAAAATTATCTTTTCCTTGGCTTTAAACCATTTTAATCACCATTTAAAATCAAGTCACATCGTTTCAGTAGTTAGATTTTTTTAGAATTTTTAACACAAAATTCTAGGCAAGCCTGCCCTCAAATAATTATTTGCAAAGCCTTGCATTAACTTACAATTTACAAAACTATGCTTAAGACCGCAACTTTGGGTTTCCCAAGAATTGGCGCTAACCGTGAACTTAAAAAAGCTATTGAAAGCTATTGGAAAGGCGCAATTTCAATTGATGAATTAAAACAAATATCATCAGAAATTAAATCTAAAAACTGGCAAACTCAAGAAGCTGCTGGAATTCACTTTGTTCCATCAAATGACTTTTCATTTTATGATCAAATCCTTGATTCTATCGCTCTTTTTGGCGCAATTCCTGATCGCTTCAAATTTGAAGGCGGAAATGTTGATTTAGATTTATTATTCGCCATGGCTCGTGGCGCTCAAAAAGACGGCATCGATGTTACTGCAATGGAAATGACTAAATGGTTTGATACAAACTACCATTACATTGTTGCTGAATTTAACAAAAATCAAGAATTCAGACTTTCTTCTGCTAAAATTTTTAATGATTATTTGGAAGCAAAAAATCTTGGAATTGAAACCAGACCAACCATCATTGGTCCAGTAAGTTTCTTGCTTTTAGGCAAAACAACTGAAGATTTTAACAAGTTAGATTTATTAGAAAATCTTTTATCAGCTTACCAAGAAGTTTTTGTAAAATTACAAGAAATTGGCGTAAAAGAAGTTCAAATTGATGAACCTTTTTTGGTTACCGATTTATCTGCTGAAGCAATCAAATCTTATATCTCAGCCTATCAAAAAATTAAACAATTTGCTGGAAATATCAAAATCAATTTAGCGACTTATTTTGACACTCTTGGCGATAATGCTGAATTAGCATTTAACCTTGGCACTGACTCAGTTCATATTGATTTAGTTCGCGCTCCAGAACAATTTGAAGAAGCTTTAAACCTTGTAAAACCTGATCAATCTTTATCTTTAGGTTTGGTTGATGGCAGAAATATTTGGATTAATAATCTTGAAAATTCAATTTCGATTGCAAAAAAAGCTGTTGAAAAACTAGGTGCTAACCGCGTAATCATTGCTCCTTCTTGCCAATTATTACATGTGCCAGTTGATCTAAATTCAGAAAAAGCTTTAGATGCAGAATTAAAAACTTGGTTAGTTTTTGCCACTCAAAAACTTGCTGAAATTGTAATTATTGCCAAAGCCGCAGATGGCGAAAAAGAACAAGTTAACAACGAAATTGCTGCTAATAAAAAAGCCATTGCTGCTAGAAAAACTTCAACAAGAATTAACAATCTTGATGTACAGAAAAGAGTTTCTGACATTGATGAATCATTGATGAATCGCAAAAGTTCTTATCCAGAAAGAAAAGACATTCAAACCAATCATATTTCTTTACCAATTTTACCAACTACAACAATTGGCTCATTCCCTCAAACTAAAGAAGTTAGAAGGGTTCGTGCTGAATTTAAAGCTGGAAAAATCTCTGTTTCTGATTATGAAAAATTCATCAAAGAAGAAACTGCTCGCACTGTAAAATTTCAAGAAGAAATTGACTTGGATGTTTTGGTTCACGGCGAATTTGAGCGTAACGACATGGTGGAATATTTTGGCGAACAATTAAGTGGGTTTTTCTTCACTCAAAATGGCTGGGTACAAAGCTATGGCTCTCGCTGTGTAAAACCTCCTGTAATTTTTGGCGATGTTTCTCGTCCTAAAGCCATGACAGTGCAGTGGGCAAAATATGCTCAAAGCCTGACTAAAAAAATCATGAAAGGCATGTTGACTGGACCAATCACCATCTTGCAATGGTCTTTTGTACGCGATGATCAACCTAGAAAAACCACCGCTTTACAAATTGCTTTTGCAATTCGTGATGAAGTTTGTGATCTAGAAAATGCTGGAATTAAAATCATTCAAATTGACGAAGCTGCCTTAAGAGAAGGCTTGCCAATTAGAAAATCAAACTGGGCAGAATATTTAAAATGGGCTGTGGAAGCTTTCAGAATCAGCGCTTCTGGCGTTGGAGATCGCACTCAAATTCACACTCACATGTGTTATTCTGAATTTAACGACATCATTCACGCTATTGCTGATATGGATGCTGATGTAATTTCAATTGAAACTTCTCGTTCTAATATGGAGTTATTAAATGCTTTCATAAACTTCAAATATCCAAATGAAATTGGGCCAGGCGTTTATGATATTCACTCTCCAAGAGTTCCTAAACAAGAAGAGATGGAAAACTTGCTAGACAAGGCTTTAAGCGTGTTAAAACCAGAGCAAATTTGGGTTAATCCAGATTGTGGTTTAAAAACTCGCGATTGGCCAGAAACTAAATTAGCCTTAAAATACATGGTTGATGCTACAAAAGCTTTAAGATCAAGACTTCAGTAAAAAAATTAAAAAAGAATATTTTTTAGCCAGCCTACATTTTTATAGGCTGGTTTTTTATTACATATTTTTTATTTATTAGTTTTTTAAAATTAAAAATTAATTCCTGAAAGTCACTGCAATTGCTGGGTTTGTGGCTTGTGATGAATTTTTCTTATTTCTACCATAGGTAGAAATATATTTTCTCTATTAAACCCTAGATTGGTTGTAATATTTTTTTCAAAATTAAGAATATGTCCCGTATTTAGTTTTCATCGCAAACTAAATACACATCACCACAAATCCACATCACGGAAAACCATAGGCTTCACCACAGCCTAATATCAAAATTCACTTTGACATTATTTCTAAATTTTCTTTTTAAAAAAACTCTAAATGGTCGCTAAAATAAAAACCTTTTCTTTTCTTGGTATTGATGTTGTTGAAGTTGATGTTCAAGTTAAAATTTCTGATGGCATGCCAACATTTTCAATTGTTGGATTGCCCGATAAAGCAGTTGGTGAATCTAAAGAAAGAGTTAGAGCCGCCATCTCTTCCACTGGTCTTCCTTGGCCCTATAAAAAAATCACCGTTAATTTAGCGCCCGCTGATTTGCAAAAAGAAGGTGGACATTTTGATTTACCAATTGCTTTGGGAATCTTAATTGAAATGGGAATTTTAGAACAAAAATCGGTTAATGATTTTTTTGCCTTAGGGGAACTTTCTTTAGATGGCTCAATAAATTCTATCAATGGCACAATTTCAGCCTCAATTGGCGCAAATCAAAGAAATTGTGGCATAATTTGTCCACAAATAAATGGTAAGGAAGCAGCTTGGGCGGGTGATTTAGAAATTTTAGCTGCCCCCGATTTAATATCTTTAATTAATCATTTTAAAGGTGAGCAATTTTTATCAAGACCAGAAAATAAAAAGATTTTTGAAAAAATAACTTATCCAGATTTATCTGATATTAAAGGTCAAGGCGCTGCCAAACGCGCTTTAGAAATCGCTGCCGCTGGGGGTCATAATATTTTATTAATTGGCCCTCCAGGAACCGGAAAATCAATGCTAGCCTCCAGATTACCAGGTATTTTGCCAAGCCCAGAATTAGATGAAATTCTTGAGATCAACACAATTCACAGTATTAGCGGTCAAATTTTAGATGGAAAATTAATTACTCACCGACCTTATCGTGATCCACATCATTCTTGCTCAATGCCGGCAATGGTTGGAGGCGGAACTAAAGCTAAGCCAGGAGAAGTTTCTTTATCTCATAATGGCGTGCTTTTTTTAGATGAATTGGCGGAGTTTCCACGACAAGTTTTAGACTCTTTGCGTCAACCTC
The DNA here is from genome assembly GCA_945906835.1 of Rickettsia typhi. Classification (GTDB taxonomy): domain Bacteria; phylum Pseudomonadota; class Alphaproteobacteria; order Rickettsiales; family UBA1997; genus UBA2645. The sequence goes on along the minus strand of CAMDRL010000043.1, from coordinate 2,876 downwards.
TTGAAACTGGCAATGTCAGTATTTCACGCGTCAATTCTAGAATAACTTATCCAGCAAATTTTCAATTGGTTAGCGCTATGAACCCTTGTCGCTGCGGATATTTAGGAGATGCCGCGAGAGAATGTAAAAAAGCACCAACTTGTGGCGAGGAATATAAAAATAAAATTTCTGGTCCGTTACTTGATCGCATTGACATTTCAATCAATGTACCTCAAGTTGATATTTTTGCCACCAATCCTTCTAGGGGGGAAGATTCAAAAATCATTGCCACCAGAGTTCTAAATGCTCGCAACATTCAGAAAGCTCGGTATGAAAAAGAGTCAACAATGGATAATTTACCAAAATTAAATTCTAAAATTGATGGCAAAACTTTAGAAAAATTTACTGAACTTGATGAGGAATGTAAAAAAATTCTCCAAAAGTCGATAGAAAAAATGGCAACTTCAATGCGTGGAATTACCAGAATCTTAAGGGTTGCTAGAACTATCGCAGATTTGGAGGAAAGCGAAATAATACATCAACATCATTTGCTTGAAGCTATTTCTTATCGTAGGAAGATTTAGAATACTAAAAAGATTCGTCATCCTTGACACATAGGCGTTGATGATCTCATTAATCTTGATCTCAGAATTAAAACTAATGAAATCCTCGAATTCTATGGATTCAAGGATAACAGTCTAATTCACGAATACAATGTTGTATTGAGTTTCTACAAAAAATCCTTAATTGCCTCACAAGCTCTAACCAAAGCTTGAGCCTTATTTATACATTCTTGATATTCAGATTTTGGATCTGAATCAAAAACCACACCAGCCCCAGCTTGCAGGTAAATTTTACCATCTTTAATTAAACAAGAACGCAGCGTAATGCATGTTTCCATGTCGCCATTAGCTGAAAAATACCCTACACAGCCAGCATAAAAACTGCGTTTAACTTTCTCAATTTCTTCAATAATTTCCATAGCGCGAATTTTTGGCGCACCACTTACTGTTCCTGCGGGAAAGCCTGAAATTAAGGCATCCAAAGCATCTAAATCATCACGCAACTCACCTTCAACAGTGGATGAAATATGCATTACATGTGAATAATTTTCGATCACCATTTTTTCTGTAACAATCACCGTCCCTTCCTTAACAACGCGACCAACATCATGACGACCCAAATCAATCAACATTAAATGCTCCGCAACTTCCTTTTCATCCTTCAATAATCCTACGGCAATTTCTTTATCCTCTTCGGCACTTTTACCTCTTTTGCGAGTTCCCGCCAAAGGGCGCAATTTTATTTTTTTTGCCTTTGACGAAACCATAATTTCTGGACTAGAGCCAATTAAACAAAATTCTGGAAATTTTAAATAGAATAAAAATGGCGAAGGATTTATGGCGCGAAGAGCTCGATAAAAGGTGAATTCAGAAATATTTTGATCAAAATTTGAGGTAAATCTTTGCGATGGTAAAACCTGAAAAATATCACCATCAGTAATATATTTTTTAGATTTTTCAACCGCTGCGCAATATTCACTTTCTGAATAATTTGAAGAAAAATTAAATTGCGGTTCAGTCTTATTTTGTAAGGCTTGATAAGGTTTTTGTAAAATATTTTCAATTAAAGAAATTCTTTCAATTGCTGCATCAAAAATTACATCAAACTCTTTATTTTCTATCGCAGAATTATCAGAAAAAATTGGCGCGCAAATCAAAGCGCAGTCAAAAAGATTATCAAAAATAATTAAAATTTGTGGACGAATAAAAATGCTGTCAGGAATTTTAAGATCATCTTGTAAATTCTTATTAGGCATCTTCTCCATCAATCTTACCATATCGTAAGACATATAACCAAAAATCCCCCCGCACACTTCTGGCAAAGCGCCTGAAGCATATTTCAAATTACTCCACTCTATTTTAGAGGAATTAATTAACTGGCGTAAATTAGCAATTGGATGACCATTTTCTTTAGCAAAATTTTGAGGATTTTTTTCAAAATTCTTATTGATAAAAGATTCTGCATTTTGACATTTCCAAACCAAATCTGGCATTAATCCAATTACTGAAAAACGACCCTTATTATTGCCTTTTTCTGCAGATTCTAAAAGAAAATTGTAATTATTTTCTTCTGGAAAATTTTGAGAAATTTTTAAGGAAGCTAGAACTGGAGTAATTGTATCGGCAGGAATTTTTTTATAAAGAATTGTAGATTTTGTCTTTTGTAAGATATCTTTGAATTCTTCTTTGTTGAAATTATACATCTGTTTTTGAAAAATTAAGGAATCAGCTCTAATAGTCATTCTGAGAATAGCGAAGGATCTCTTTCAAACTCATGAGATGTTTTGCTGCGCTCAGCATGACATTAAATGAATTAAGAGATCCTTCGGACATGCTCAGGATGACAGCTTGCTATACTTAAGAAATAATTATTTCTCTTCTTTTTTGGCAAAAAACTTATCATTCACTTTGATTGGATATTTCTTCAACATGAATGAATTATAGCCTTGCGCCACTTCATTTCTAAAAGCATTTTCAGCTTCTTTTTTGGCATTAGAAATTTGCGCTTCGCCAATTGCAGGCTGTTTAATTGAGCGCAAAACTCCTATGGTAAATTCTTGAATACCTTGAGAATTAATTCCAGTAGCTTCGCCAACTTTTATGCTAAATAATTCTTCCAAAAATTTGCTGGCATAAGGAATTTGACGACCTTGGTAATTGATATAAAAAATTCTTGGGAATTCTTTATTTCTTTCTACTGATAATTTATATTTAGCCGCAATTTGAGAGATTTCAGAAGGATTTTTATGAATCTCATCTCCAACTTTTGTAGCAAATTCTTGTAGTTTTTCATATTGAATTTTAGCAGATAAATCAGCCATAGCTTGTGATTTA
>CAMDRL010000042.1 GCA_945906835.1 Rickettsia typhi | reverse complement strand
ATAAACTAAACATTAAAAATGAATTTTGAATCAGAATTTTCATCTAATTTTCTTAGGGAATTTAAAGAACGCGGCTTTTTTGCTCAGGCAACTCACGAAAAAGAATTGGATGCAGCTTTAGCAAAAGTCACGGTTACTGCTTATATTGGCTTTGACTGCACTGCAAAGTCTTTACATGCCGGTAGTTTAATTCAAATTATGATTTTGCGCCTTTTACAAAAACACGGTCACAAACCTTTGGTTTTGCTTGGTGGAGGCACTACAAAAATTGGCGATCCAAGTGGAAAAGATGAAGCAAGACAAGTTCTCACACCAGAAAAAATTCAAGAAAATTTAAATGGAATTAGAAAAACTTTGGAGAAATTTATTTCTTTTGAAGGCAATAATGCTGCAACTTTGGTGAATAATGATGATTGGTTGAAGAATTTAAATTATTTAGAATTTTTAAGAGATGTTGGAAGGCATTTTTCAATTAATCGTATGTTGACTTTTGATTCGGTTAAAACTCGTTTAGAAAGAGATCAGTCGCTTTCGTTTTTAGAATTTAATTACATGATTTTGCAGGCTTATGATTTTTATGAGTTGAATAAGGAACATGGTTGCTCACTACAAATTGGTGGTTCAGATCAATGGGGAAATATTGTTAATGGCGTTGATTTAATCCGCAGAATGAATCCAAAAAATACTTTTTGGGAAAATGCAAAATGGGATAAATCTCAATGGAGTAATGAAGAAAATATTATTGAATCCTTTGGACTAACCTCCCCGCTTCTAACAACCGCAGATGGCAAAAAAATGGGAAAAAGCACTGATGGCGCGGTTTGGCTTGACGCTGAAATGTTATCACCTTTTGATTATTTTCAATATTTTAGAAACACTCATGACAAAGATGTTGGAAAATTTTTAAGACTTTTCACAGATTTAGAAATTGCCGAAATTGAAAATTTAGAAAAGCTAAAAGATCATGAAATTAATAAGGCAAAAGAGGTTTTGGCTTTTGAAGTGGTTAAAATTTGCCATGGTGAAAATGTTGCAAATGAAGTTTTGCAAAAAGCTCGGGAAATTTTTGTGGTGAAGAGTTCTGCTGCTTTTGAGATTAAGGAAGTTTCTTTGGGTGACCAAGGCAAAAAGCTGATTGAAATTATGAAAGAGATTGGCGCGGTTGAATCTAATAGTGAAGCTAAAAAATTAATTGAGGGAAAGGCGGTTAAGATTAATGGTGAAGCTGTTATAGATGCTCAACTTTCTTTTAAAGAAGCTACGGAGTTTGATTTATCTGTTGGTAAGAAAAAGTTTTTTAAAATTGTGATTAAGTAATTTTAATACATCTTATAACTAAATTTCATCAAGATTGCTAGAGTTACTTGAAATATAAAAAAGCAAAAATTAGATTGCATTGGACTTTTGGTTCGGTTCGTCAGAATTTAGAATTAACAAATATTTAGGCACCACTTTACAAATTACAAAATCTCAGGAGTTTTATGAAAAAGAATTTTATTGCTTTAGCTGCAGTTTTTACGCTGCTTTCTCTTAATGCAAACGCTGCAAATATTGCAGTTTTAGATGTTGAAAAAATTGTCAAAGAATCAGTTGCCATGGTTGATATCCAAAAAAAGGTTACCAAAAAACAAGAAGAATATCAAAAAGAAGTTAATGCTAAGCAAAAAGAATTAGAGGCTGAACAAAAAAAGCTTGAAGGCAAAAAAACTGTTTTAGCAGCAGATGCTTTTGAAAAAGAAATGAAAAAATTTGAAGGAAAAGTTGACCAACTTAAAGAGTTGGTTGATAAAAAACAAAATAGTTTAAAAAAGGCTTCTGTTGACGCTATGGGCAAAGTTAATGATGATATCAAAACAATCATTGCTGAACTTTCTAAGGAAAAAAGTCTTGATCTAATTGTACCAGCTGGACAAACTTTGTTTTATAAAGATGAAATGGATGTTTCAGCTGAAATTTTAAAAAGACTTAATAAAAAAGTTACTAAAGTTAATGTAAATTTTGAGTAGAAATTAAAAGCTTGAACTATAAAGTAAGGGGGCTGTTTTCAGCCCCCTTTTTTTTGTCTTATTTTAAGACTGAATTGCCAGTTAAAAAACAATGTTCATACAACTTCGCACTCACACAACTTATTCACTTTGCAAAGGTGCTATAAAAATTCCCGACCTCATTGAAAAAGCTGTCTCATTAAAAATGCCAGCACTTGGAATTTCAGATTGTACTAATCTTTTTGCAGCTTTGGAATTTTCTTCATATTGCAAGAAGGCTGGAATTCAGCCAATTTTGGGCTGTGAGATGTTGGTTAACTTTCAAGAAAGTGATCGCAAAAAACTATCTAACTTAGACATTGAAAACTCTCTTTCCAAATTGCCTTTGATTGCCTTTTGCGAAGAAGGATACAAGAATTTAATGTATTTGGTTAGTCATAGCTTTTTAAATCGTCAAAGTGGAATTTCTCCTCATATTGATTTTGATTTATTGAAAACAAAATCAGCTGGCTTAATCGCTCTTTCTGGGGGCATTAGTGGTATAATTGCTAAACTTTTAACAGAAAGCCAAGATAAGAAATTGGAAATAGTTTTAGCTGATTTATTAAAAACATTTCCTGCGCAAAATTTTTACATGGAGCTTTCTCGCCATGGTTTGAAAGAAGAAGCTCAATTAGAAGAAAAATTTATTGATCTTGCCTTAAAATACTCAATTCCCTTGGTTGCCACTAATGATGTTTATTTTCTTACTGAAAATATGTTTGAAGCCCAAGATATCTTGACTTGCGTTGGCACGGGAAAAGTTTTTTTAGAAGCCAATCGTAAAAAAAATTCACCACAGCAATATTTTAAAAGTCAAAAACAGATGGAAGAGTTATTCTCTGACATTCCAGAAGCTATTGAAAATACCGTAAATATTGCCAAAAAATGTAGTATCATGGCTTTTGAACGCCCGCCAACTTTGCCTAAATTCAGTAATGAAAAAGATTTTGATGAAGCTGCGCAATTAAAAATTCAAGCAATTGAGGGCTTAAAATTAAGACTCTCCACTAAATTTAAAATTGAAGAAACTCCCAAGGAACAACAAGAAAGAATTAATCAAGAATATCTGGCTCGTTTAGAATATGAACTGTCAGTTATTATTAAAATGAACTTCTCGGGATATTTTTTAATTGTATCTGATTTTATTAAATGGGCTAAAAACAATGAAATTCCTGTTGGACCAGGAAGAGGTTCTGGTGCTGGCTCAATCATTGCTTGGTCGTTAGAAATTACTGATCTTGACCCAATTCGTTTTGGTTTGCTTTTTGAAAGATTTTTAAATCCTGATCGCGTTTCAATGCCCGATTTTGATATTGATTTTTGTCAATCGCGCCGTGATGAAGTTATTGATTATGTACAAAACAAATATGGCAAAGATTATGTAGCACAGATTATTACTTTTGGAAAATTGCAAGCTCGCGCGGTGTTGAAAGATGTGGGGCGTGTTTTACAAATGCCTTATAATCAAGTTGATAGAATTTGTAAATTGATTCCCTTTAATGCTATTGAAGCCGTTACTTTAGAAAAAGCTATTGAAATGGATAAAGACTTGCAAGAAGCGGTGCGCGAAGATCCGCAAGTTACAAAATTAGTTGATATTGCTTTAAAATTAGAAGGTTTAAATCGTCATGCTTCAACTCACGCAGCTGGCGTGGTTATTGGTGATAAACCACTTCATGAAATTTGCGCTCTTTACAATGATGATGGCGGAAGCATGCCAGCAGTTGGCTATTCCATGAAATATGCTGAAGGTGCCGGCTTGGTAAAATTTGACTTTCTTGGATTAAAAACACTTACCACAATTTTTGAAGCAGTAAAATTAATTGAAAAAACTAATGGAGTAAAAATTGATATTACCAACCTTCCATTGGCCGATAAATTAACTTTTGAAATGCTTTCAACTGGTGATTCCATTGGCGTTTTTCAAATTGAGTCTTCTGGAATGCGCTCGGTTCTTCGTCAAATGCGGGCAGATAAAATTGAAGATATTATCGCCTTGATTTCGCTTTATCGCCCTGGTCCAATGGATAATATTCCAACTTATATTCGCCGCAAACATGGTGATGAAAAAATTATTTACCCTCACCCACTTCTTGAGAACACTTTAAAAGAAACTTATGGTGTAATTGTTTATCAAGAACAGGTAATGGAAATTGCTAAAGTTTTAGCAGGATATAGTCTTGGAGCTGCGGATTTACTGCGTCGCGCTATGGGTAAAAAAATTAAAGAAGAGATGGATCAACAAAGAGAAATTTTTGTTAATGGCGCTATTAAAAATGGTGTTGATAAAAAACAGGCGGGGGAAATTTTTGATTTGGTGGATAAATTTGCGGGCTATGGATTCAATAAATCTCATGCTGCCGCTTATGCTTTAATTTCTTATCAAACAGCTTATTTGAAGGCGCATTATCCTGTAGAATTTATTACGGCTTCAATAAATCTGGAAATTGATAATACTGATAAGATTAATATTTTCTTGCAGGTGGCTAAAGATCATGGAATTGCGGTTTTGCCGCCTGATGTTAATGCTAGTGAGGCTTATTTTAGTATTGAAATGGTTTGAGAAATATAGTACTGAAGTACTTGAGCAGGACGGGGTTTGTAAACCCGTCCTCACATTCAGTCCTATATAATCAGCGGCATGAACATGTGGACTGGGTTACAAACCCATTCCAGCTTTGCTTCAGCTCTGATTTCTGCTTTTAGCGCAAAATAACAATTAAAAAAACAAACCCATCTTGGACTATAAAATAAAACTAAAAACCATTACCCAAAACTGCGAAATCTCGCGCCTTTGTGACGATGCTCAATCTTTCATAATGAGCTTAACCGCCAAAAATTTTCTAGATCAAGATTTAGTCTTTATCGCCGAAAATGATGCACAGATGGAAAATTTTGAAAAACAGCTGCGCTTTTTTGCCCCTCACCTTATTGAAAAATTTGAAATTCTGCATTTTCCAGCTTGGGATTGCTTGCCTTATGATCGTGTTTCACCAAAACAAAATATCATGTCGCAACGCATTAAAACTCTCTATAAATTAGCTAACCGCGATAATTCTGATAATTGCCGTAATCGTCCTAATTTTTTAATAATCACCAGCAGCAACGCAATTTTGCAAAAAGTTACACCCCCTAATTTAATTAAAAATTCAGGAATTTTAGCTGCGGCAAAATCAAAAATATCCACCACGCAAATTGCCGAATTTTTAGTTTTTAATGGTTACCAACGCCAATCTTGCGCTAATAATGCTGGTGAGTTCGCTATTCGTGGCGGCATTGTTGATATTGTAACGCAGCAAAGATTTGAATCTATTGGTTATCGTTTAGATTTTTTTGGCGAAGAGGTTGAATCGGTTAAAGCCTTTGATCCATTAACTCAAATGTCACAAGAAACTTTAAGATCAATTGAAATTTTACCAGCCAGTGAAGTGGTTTTAAATGAAAAAACTACCGCCAATTTTCGTGAAAAATATCGTCATAATTTTGGGCTTCCTGCCGAAGATCAACTCTATTCAGCAATTTCTGAAATGCGTTCTTACGCTGGAATGGAGCATTGGTTGCCGTTTTTTTATGATTCAGAATTAGTTAGCTTTTTTGATTATTTAAAAAATCCTGTTTTATTTTTAAATCAGAAGATTTTTTTAAATTACGAAGCAAGAGAAAGAACGGTTGCAGAGTATTATAAATCAAGGCTTGAAAGCATTAAAGAAAGCAAATTATCAGGTTCAATTTACAATCCAGTTCCATCAGAATTACTTTATTTTTCTGCCAATGATCTTAGAAAAATTATCGATGAAAAAACTTCGATTATTTTCAATAATTTTACAGTTGTTGATGGCGAAAATAAAAGAGTTCTTGATCTTGAAATAAATCCAATTCCTGATTTTGCCTTAGCTGGAAGAGCCAACGCCAAAGATCCAATTGATTTGATGCAGGAATTTATTCAATCAATTATTACTGACGCTAAAAAACAAAAAGTTGCCATCGCCTGTCTTAGCGAAGGTTTTAAAGATCGCCTGATAAAGCTTCTGCTTGATTTCAATTTATCTTGCCAAGAGATTTCCACCTTCACTGATCTTCATAATGTTGCGCCACAAAAAATTGCTATTTTTGTAATGCCAATTGGGCTTGGATTCATCACTTCTGATTTAATTTTAATTGGTGAACAGGCAATTTTTGGTGAAAAAGTGGTTCGTAAAAAATCTCAAAATAAAGCTGCTTCGCAAAGAATTTTAGAAGAAGGATTATCTATTAATTTAGGTGAACTTGTAGTCCACCGCGATCATGGTATTGCGAAGTTTGATGGCATTCATACTATTTCTTCAGGTACAGTTAAAAGTGATTTTCTGAAATTAATTTACGCCAATAATGACAGTCTTTTTGTTCCAGTTGACGACATTAATTCAATAACCAGATATGGTGCAGATAATCCATTAATTCAACTTGATCGTTTAGGTGGTGGCGGTTGGAAAAATCGCAAAAGCAATGTTAAGAAGAAAATTAAAATAGCAGCCGCTGCGCTTATTAAAATTGCAGCTGCAAGACATATTAAAAAAGCACCAATTTTAATTCCTGATTCGCATTGGTATGAAGAATTTAAAGCGCGATTTGGTTTTATAGAAACAGAAGATCAATTAAAAGCCATTGATGAAGTTGAAGAAGATTTGCAAAAAGGTTCGCCAATGGATCGCTTAATTTGTGGAGATGTTGGTTTTGGTAAAACTGAAGTGGCAATGCGCGCCGCTGCAATTGCAGCCCGCAATGAAACTAAAAACTTTCAAGTGGCAATTGTTGCTCCAACAACCCTTCTAACTCGCCAACATTTTCATAATTTTACCAAAAGATTTGCTGAAACTAATGTTAAAATTGCCCAACTTTCTCGCCTTGTAAGTACCGCTGATGCTAAAAAAACTAAAGAGAAATTAGAATTGGGAGACCTTGATATTGTTATTGGCACGCATGCTCTTCTAAATAAAAATATTAAGTTCAAAAATTTAGGATTGGTGATTATTGATGAAGAACAACATTTTGGCGTGGCTCAAAAAGAACGCTTAAAAGAATTGCGCAATGAAGTTCATATTTTAACTCTTTCAGCAACTCCAATTCCACGCACTTTACAAATGTCTTTAGCTGGCGTTAAAGAACTTAGTTTAATTGCCACCCCGCCAATAGATCGTTTGGCTGTAAGAAATTTTGTCATGCCTTATGATTCAGTAATTGTTAAAGAAGCAATTTTGCGTGAATATCAAAGAAGTGGTAAAGTATTTTTTGTAGTTCCGCGCATTAAGGACATTGCTGAAATGGAAGATCGCTTAGCAAAATTATTGCCACCAGAAATTAAAGTTACTCATGCTCACGGGCAAATGACACCATCGCAGCTTGATAAAATTATGAATGATTTTTACGACGGCAAAATTGATGTTCTGCTTTCCACCACCATCATTGAATCAGGAATCGACATTGCCAGCGCCAATACTATGATTATTTACCGCGCTGAAATGTTTGGATTATCACAACTTTATCAACTTAGAGGCAGAGTTGGTCGCGGCAAAATTCGTGCTTATGCCTATTTCATGATGAGCCCTAAAAAACTGGCAGAAGATGCTCGTAAAAAATTAGAAGTGATGCAAAATTTAGATAGTTTAGGAGTTGGATTTACTGTTGCTTCTTATGACATGGATATTCGTGGCAGTGGAGATTTACTTGGTGGCGAGCAATCTGGTCACATTAAAGAAACTGGCATTGAGCTTTATCAACAAATGCTTTTAGAAACTATTGAAGATTTGAAAAATGCTGTGGCTGACGCTAACAAAGAAGACAAAGATGTTGAAAATGATTTTTCAGTACAAATAAAATTAGGAATTTCTTTACTTATTCCAGAAAATTACATGTCTGATTTAAGTTTACGCATGAGCTTTTACAAAAAAATCATGATGATAAAAACTGATGAAGATCAAGAAAATTTAACTAATGAATTAACTGATCGCTTTGGAAAGATTCCACCAGAAGTTGTGAATTTAATGGAAATTTCAAAATTAAAATGGGCTTGTAAAAAAGTTGGCGTAGAAAAGTTAGAAGCAATTTCTGAAGGAATTTTAATTAGCTTTAAAGATAATAAATTCAAAGCTCCAGAACAATTAATGCAAATGATATTTAGCAGTAAAAATCAAATTAAACTTCATTTGGGTCAAAAAGTTTTGCACTTAAAAGATACAAAATTAGTTGCAAATAAAATTAATTCTGCTTTTGAAGTGGTGGCAAAATTAAACTCACTTATCAAAATAAATTAAATTATTTATGCCTAATAAAAATCAGATTGATTGTTTGTTATCTTTTAACGAAGAAGGATTTATAGAAAAGTTAGACTTTTCTAAACAAGATCTTGATGAAAATATGTTAGGTCTAATTTTAGAATCAATTAAGAATCAAACTTCACATTTTATAGAGGAAATTTCTTTTAAAAGTTGCGGAATTACCGATGAACTAGTTTTTTCATTATACGATATTTTTGATACAAAATTATTGCCAAATTTAAAAATACTTGATTTAAGCAACAACTGCATTACCGCCAAAGACTTTACAGATTTGATTTATATTAACGAGGTGCATGGAAAATAGCGCAAAAAAGCAAATCATCTTAGAAAATAATGACATTGACAAGCCAGCTGATGTTATAAAAAAATATTACGAAATTGTTAAAGAAGATGGAGGAAAAATTCTTCCAATTTGGGATTTTTCTATTCCAGAAGAAAGCACTTGGAAAGTTTCCTATCCAACAAATAAAGAGAAAGTAAAAACTAAAACTTCCATTGAAGAATCAATAGGCGCAACAACGACAACAAACGAAACAAAGGTAATATCAGCAATAAAAGCTTCTGAAATAGAGGGTCCTAATAATAAATTACCCTGTACATTAAGTTAAATATTTATAGAGCGATTGATCCACCCTATTTTTCAAAGAGGTCTAAAAGCGGAAAGTCATCTTTGAAACAATTTTATATCACTCAACAAAATCCATTTGCTTTTAATACAAACCACCCCTACAAAAACCACCTTCACCACTTGGAAACTTTTGCTTCAAACTTAAGACACTTATAAAACTTTTCAAAAAGACCTTAGACACTGTTAGCTAAATATTTTTATCCCATATTTAGCCCTGTTTTTGCTTATTTTTTAACAAAATTATTCAAAATATATCCAAATATTTATCATAATTCTGTCAAAAAAGTGCTAAAAACATGTCAAAATCTGTGCTAAAAATAAGTAGCTAACAGTGTCTAGCTAAAATAATCT
>CAMDRL010000041.1 GCA_945906835.1 Rickettsia typhi | reverse complement strand
AACTTTTTATGAAACCTTGTTAGAAGCAGATAAACAAAGGCTTAAACTGGTTATTGTTTTAAATAAATTAGGTTTAATGGCAAGAAGTTTTTAGATTTCTTTAAGAGATTTTTTTATAGTTTATTGTGGGGATTTTGCGACAGTCTCATTCCACCATCCTACTGTTTTTTCAAATGAAAGCAAAACTCTAGCAAATCTATTTGTTTATCATGATTCTTATTTCGGCGATCTATTTTGGCTGACTTCTGAACATTTCTCTGATTCTTTTTACATAAATGAATATCCTTGCGAGATAAATCTTGAAGTAATAAAAAAATACCGCTCAAATGTGGTGATTCATCAATTTTGGGAAAGCCGTATTGAGGCTATTCTCAAAAGCTGTAAATGACATACTATAGCATACTAAGCTAATCTTACATATTTCTAACTTCGAATTTTTGGTAAAAATTTACTCGAATAATAACGCTGTATCACCTTATGCAGCTTATATTCTTCGTCGTAATTTTTTCTCAAAACTTCTTAGTTAGAAATATGTAAGATTAGCTTAGTATGCTATAGAAAAAAGCGTCATGTTGAGCGTAGCAAAACATCTCAAGAGATCTTTCAGCTAAAGCTTCAGAAATGAGATAAAAAAGAATATCTAAACAATTAATAAAATGCCAAATCAAGTTTTAGAAAATTTAAAAACCTTACTACAAGTTCCTGATCTTGCTTCAAAAAAATGGATCTACGAACAGTACGATTCTCAAGTGATGAACGACACAATTCAAACTGGCGGCGATGCTGCGATTGTTAGAGTTCACGGTACACAAAAAGCTTTGGCAATCAGCACAGATTGCACCCCAAGATATGTGGAGGCTGATGCTTTTGAAGGCGCTAAACAAGCAGTTGCTGAAACTTACCGCAACATTTCAGCAGTTGGTGGCAAGCCGTTGGCAATTACCAATTGTTTGAATTTTGGCAATCCCCAGAAGCCAGAAATTATGGGTCAAATTGTGCGAGCAATTAAAGGAATTACTGAAGCTTCTAAGATTTTAGATTACCCTGTAGTTTCGGGAAATGTTTCGCTTTACAATGAAACTGATGGCAAGGCAATTAAGCCAACTCCTGCAATTGGCGGCGTGGGATTATTAAAAAATTTCAACAAAAGATGTGATATAAATTTTAAAAATGAAGGCGATGTAATTTTCATTGTTGGTAAAACTTTAGGGCATATCAATGAATCACTTTTTGAACATGAAATTTTAAAAGAGGAAAGTAAAAAAAATCCTCCAAAAGTTGATTTGCTTGAAGAAAGAAAGCATGGTGAATTTATTAGAGAATTGATTGAAGCCTCTGAAATTAATGCTTGTCATGATGTTTCTGACGGTGGTTTATTAGTTGCTCTTTTTGAAATGTGTGGAAAAAACTTAGGTTGTGAAATTGACCTTTCTGAATTGAAGGCTCAAGAAGAGATCTCTGATATTGATGAAAATCATTTATTTTTTGGTGAAGATCAATCTCGCTACATTGTAGCTCTTGATCCTCATTTAATTAAAGAATTTAAGAAAAAATCTGAAGCCAAATCAATTCCAGTTTTTAGAGTTGCAACTGTAATAAAAGAGAAAATAAAAATCTCTGATGCAGAAATTGATGTAAAAGAATTACAATTTGTAAATCAGGCAGTTTTGTCTAAAAAATTTTCTTAGAAAAATAAAATGGTAAGCAAAACCTTTCGTTACGCCGCAATAGCCATGAATATCATGGAGAAGCTTCTTGGTTCAAAATTTTCTGTTAGTGGAATTGAAAATTTACCAAATCAGCCAATTCTTTTTGTTGCCAATCACTTCACGCGTTCAGAAACTTTTTTTGTTCCTTACATAATTCACAAATATACTGGTCGTCAAGTTAGATGTTTGGCTGATTCCAGCCTTTATCACGGCATATTAGGAAAGTTCCTTAGATCGGCAGGCACCATTTCCACTAAAAGCGATAATCGTGACAAAATCATCGTAAAAGATTTAGTATCTGGCGAATATGATTGGATGATCTATCCAGAAGGAATTATGATTAAAAGCAAAGAAATCAAAAAATCAGAAGGCTTCATAAATTATACACCAGATCGTATTGGTAAGGTTAGGACTGGTTCTGCCATTCTTGCTTTAAAATCAGAATTGTATCGTAGAGATATTTGTGAGGCTTTTGAAAGTAATAATGCCGATCTTTTGCAAGAATTTAAAAAAACTATCGGTGTTGAATATTCTGACTCTCTTAAAAATAAAGAGACTCATATTGTTCCTTTAAATATCACTTACTACCCAATTCGTCCAGGAGATAATAAAATCAAAGCCTTAGCATCAAGATTAGTTAAAAGAATACCTAAAAAGGTTGTAGAAGAATTAGAAATTGAAGGAAATATTTTACTTGGCGCAGAAATAAATATTAATTTTGGTAGGGCAATTAGGTTAGCTGATTACATAAAAGGAGAGCGTAATTTAATTTACCAAATTCCTATCATAAAAAATGAAACTAAAATTAATTTCATTTTAAAATATTTTAAACATCGCCTTACTACAGAATTCATGACAAATATTTATTCTGATATTCAGATAAATTTTGATCACATTTTTAGCGCAGCGCTTTTGCACATGCCAAAAGAGGAGACTACAATTGCTCACCTAAAAAGAGTTATTTATTTTTCAGCGGTGATGATTAAGAGATGTGGAAAATATCGTTTGAATAGCAGTATTTACGAAGAAAATTTATTTAAAATTTTCTTAGATGAGGAAAATGAAGAATTTGATAGCGTCTTTAAATTAGCGAAAGATCAAGGTTTAATTACTGAACATGTTAACAAAGTTATAATTAACAAATCGCTTTTCTACAAAAAATATGATTTTCATGAAATTAGAAGAGAGAATACTCTTCTTGTCATTGGTAATGAATTTTCTTTATTAGATACCGCCACTGACATTGTTAGAAGAAATGTAAAAATTTCTGACAAAGAATTAAAGCAAAAAGTATTTAAAGAAATTAAAAGAAAAGATTTAGAAATTTTTTCTAAAGAGTACAAAAAATATTTTGATAAAGAATTCTCTAAAGACCAGTCAATAGGGTCGCCATTTTTTCTTGATTCACGAGAAAAAACAGTTGCTAAGATTAAGAAAGTTGGAATTTTACTTTGTCACGGCTATAAATCATCTCCAAAAGAAGTTGAAGCTTTGGCAAATTTTTTAAATGGTTTTGGATTTAAGGTTTACGCTTGTCGTCTTAGCGGTCATGGCACTGCACCTCTTAATTTAAAAGATGTAACTTGGGAAGACTGGTATTTTAGTCTACAAAGAGGCTATGCGGCATTAAATAATATTTGTTCAAAAATAATCATAGTTGGTTTCTCAACTGGCGGTCTTTTAGGGCTTTTATCTTGTTCAAGAAAACGCAAAGATTTAGGTGCGATTATAGCAATTAATGCTGCTTTGGGACTCAGAGACATAAAAGCCAGAATGGTTCCGGGAATTAATATTTGGAATGAGTTGTTAGAAAAGTTTAGTATTGAAAAAGGTAAGTTTGAATATGTTGATGACAAACCAGAAAATCCTAGCATGAATTACAGTAGAAATTATTTAAAAGGTGTAGAGCAATTGGAAGATTTGATGAAGGAATGTAAAAAAAGTCTTCATAAAATTTCAACTCCAGCTTTAATCATTCAAGCAAAGAATGACCCAGTTGTTAGTCCATCAAGTGGTGTAGTAATTTATCAAAATATTAAATCAAAAAATAAACTTTTACTTGAGCCTGATTTTTCAAATCATGTTATTATTAATGGTGAAAATAAAGAAGAAGTTTTTGAAGAGATCAGGTCTTTTTTTGGTAAATTAAATTTATTGTAGTTTTATAAATAAGGATAAAATAAAATACTTGTTATCCTTGATTTGCAAGCATCAGGTATTTCATTAGCTTTGCTTTGAAATTTAAAATCCAGAGATCCTAAAATTCTACGCATTAAAGGATGACGACTTTTTTGAACTTTAAAAATGGTTTAGAAAATTGTTAACAAAATTTTCTAAAAAACTTAAAATTTAATGAAAAGTAAGTTTCTAAAAAAAACAGATATAGAAGAAAAAGTTGATCAAGATGAAGAGCTCGATGATGTCGAGGTTGAAGATGGTGGTCCTTCAATTGCTTCTGCTAAAAAAAATAAAATTACAATTATCGTTGCTTCTGCGGTTTTAATAACGCTAGTGCTTTATTTTTTCTTTTTCAGAACTGATGATTCTACAAATGAAAAATTAGTTTCAGTTGTCCCTCCAGTTGCCCCAGTTACTGGTGGTAAGTCGCCTTTTGCAATTGAAGTTCCAGAAGAGAATAATAAAAAAATTGAAATTTTAGAAACTCCATCAACTCCAGAAGCTCCGCCTTTACCACAGCTTCCAGAGTCTTTGGTTATAAATGATGAACCGCCTCTAATACCATTGGCTCCAAATGATCCACAAAATCCACAAGTGCAAAATCCATTAAATCAAAATCCACAAAATTTAAATAACCAACAAGTTCCACTAAATAATCAAGCTGTTGGAGTGTCTTCAAATATATTGCCAGAGGCTAATCCAAGATATTCTCCAATAATAGTTTTTTCAGGGCCAAACAATATGCCACCTTCATTACCGGGAGTTGGTCTTAGTAAAAATATTGTTAATCTTAATGAAGACCCTGCTGGTAAGCTTGAAAAAAGCGCTGTTAATGTTAAGACAACCCTTATTGATGATAGGGTTCACGCCATTAATCAGGGTAAGCTTCTTACCGCAATATTGGAAACGGCAATTAATACTGAAATTCCGGGATCGGTTCGCGCCATTGTTAGTCGTGATGTTTATGGTGAATCTGGAAATGATGTTCTTATTCCAAGGGGCTCAAGATTATATGGTTCATATTCCACTAAAGTCACTAGAGGGCAGGGCAGAGTTGATATTTCTTGGACTCGCTTGATTAGATCGGACGGGGTTGATTTAGCAATTGCATTTAAAGCTTCCGATCAATTTGGAAGATCTGGTATTTCTGGTGTGGTTGATAATAAATATGGCTCTGTTATTACCAATTCTTTGCTAACCAGTATTCTAGCAGTTGGTGGCGCTGTTGCGGCTCAAAAAGCAATTGGGGGCAATAATAGTACAAGTGCCACTACAACTGCTGGTGTTACTACTGTAAGTGGTAATGCATCTTCACAAGCTGTTGCAGATGTAACTAAAACAATCGTTAATACTGTTAGTCAAATTGTTGGAGACAGTCTTAATTTAACACCAGTAATTACAGTTCCCCAAGGCACAAAAATCACCGTTGTTGTAAATGCCGATATGAATTTACCATCAATGTTAAAATGAAAGAAAAAAGAATAAATCTACATTTAATTTCTGATTCTACTGGCGAAACTTTAAGTTCAGTTTCGCGAGCAGTTTTATCGCAATTTGAAAATGTAGAATCTAATGATTTTTACTGGCCATTAATCAGAAATAAATTTCAGTTAGAAAAAGTTATGGAGGCAATTACCAAAGATCCGGGAATCGTTCTTTACACAATTTTACAAGATGACTTAACTGAACTTCTTAAAAACCATTGCTACGAATTACAGATCCCGTGTATTCCTGTGTTATCTCGCATCATTACTGAATTCTCCAATTATTTAGGAATGAATATGAGTCACACCATTGGCAGACAGCACATTCTAGATGAAGAATATTTTTCAAGAGTAGAGGCAATTAGTTACACCTTAAATCACGACGACGGACAATCTACTTGGGATTTATATGATGCAGATATTATAATTATTGGTGTATCTCGTACTTCAAAATCTCCAACTTCAGTCTATCTTTCTTGTCGTGGATATAAAACTGCCAATGTGCCATTCGTTACAATAGAAACAATTCCAGATACAGTTTACGATTTAAAAAAACCATTGATAGTGGGTTTGACAATTAATCCAGAAAAATTGGTGCAAATAAGACAAAGTCGTTTAACTTCGATGGGTCAGGATGTCAAAACAGATTATATAGATGTTGAATCTATTAAAAATGAAATAGCTGAATCTAGAAAATTATTTTCTAAACTAAATTGTGTTACTATTGATGTAACGCAAAAGTCAGTTGAAGAAACTTCTGCAAGAATTATTCAATTGTTGCAAGAAAAAAGAAATTCTTAGTTTTTGTTAGATATTCTCATGTAACAGTGTTAAAATTATTAAAAATTGTTAAAGCAATAAAATGGTAAAAAGAAATATTCTCATCGTAGATGATGAGCGGACGCAATGCAAGGTTCTGGGTAAATTTATTGATAATATGGGACATAACCATATCACAATGAACAGTGGTATGGAGGTTGTTGATTTCTTTATGAATAAAAAAGTTGTAGAAGGAATGTCCTTCTATGACATAGATGTGATGCTTTTAGATGTCTCGATGCCCGATATTGATGGCCTTGCTGTGCTAAAGCAAATTAATCCCGTTAAAGGCGACATACAAGTCATAGTTCTGACTGCCAATAAAGATGTTTCTCGCGCTGTTACTGCCATTAATCTTGGCGCCATTGATTATATTGTCAAAGGCGATAAAGATATTTTTACTCGTGTTGCTGCTTCGGTAAATAACGCAATTGAAAAAAAGAACCTTAAATATCAAGTATCTCATTTAGTTAGAAAAGGCAAAGATCAGGTTGCTTTTTCTGACATTATTGGACAGAGCGAACTTTTAATTCAGTCAATCAAATTGGCAAAAAAAGCCATCAATTCTTCAATTCCAATTTTAATTGAAGGTTCCACAGGTTCTGGAAAAGAGCTTCTTGCAAGAGCAATTCACGGCTCAAGCCTTAGGTCAGGAAAGCCATTTGTCATGGTTGAATGTGATCTTCTAAAAAGTCTTAATGCCGAAGAGGAGTTATTTGGTTCAGAAAAGCCATTAGCAGAAGGTGCAGTAAAAAATATTGGCAAGATTCGTGAAGCCAATAATGGTACTATTTTTTTCAAAAAAATTAACACTTTAAGACCAGATTTGCAGGTCAAACTTTTGCGCTTCTTGCAAGAAGGAGAGTTTGAGCCAGTTGGTTCTAAAAATCCAGTTAGAGTCAATATACAATTGATCTCATCCACCAGTCGTGACCTGGCTAAAATGTCAGAAGCTAAAAAATTCCGTGAAGATTTGCGTTACAGAATTTCATCTTTCCCTATTCACATGCCGTCATTGCAAGAAAGAGGACATGAAGATATTAAAATTTTATCAGAAAATTTCTGTCGTAATTTCAGTATTAATGAAAATAAAAAAATCAAAGGTATCAGCCAAGAAGCCTTGTATTTATTGTGTAATTACGAATGGGAAGATAATATCAGACAGTTAAAAAATTCAATTTTTAGAGCTGTGGTGCTTTGTGATGAAGAGCTTCTTAAATCAGAACATTTCCCACAATTACTTAACAAAGAAACTAATAGCCTCACTAAATCAAAAGCTGTCATAAAAGAAAATTCCAATATCAATAGTGAGCTGATTGACATTTTTGATGATGAGGGAAATTGCAAAACTCTTGATTTTATTGGAGAAGAAGTGGTGAGAAGATTAGTTGATATTTACAATGGTAATCTTTCGGAAGTGTCTAAAAGATTGGATGTAGGTAGATCAACTGTTTATCGTAAATTAAAAATTTCTGAACAACAATAACTATGAAAAAAGTCAGAACAGCGGTTTTCCCTGTAGGTGGTCTTGGTACAAGGTTTTTACCAGTTACCAAATCAATGCCAAAAGAAATGTTGCCTATTGCGAATAAGCCAATAATTCAATATGCCTTTGAAGAAGCCAGAGACGCTGGAATTGAAAAATTTATTTTTGTTACGGGTCGTAATAAAGCAGCAATTAATAATCATTTTGATCACGCCTACGAACTTGAATCAAAGCTTGACGAAGCTAATAAAGCCAAAGAATTAGAGCAGGTTATTAGTTGGATGCCAGAAGCTGGTAAAATTGCTTTCGTAAGACAACAAAAACCGCTTGGCTTAGGTCACGCAGTATGGTGCGCCCGTGATTTTATTGGTGATGAGCCATTTGTAGTTATTCTGGCTGATGAAATGATGATGCAAAGTAAGAATAGAAAAAGAAATTTCTTAGGTGAAATGATTGATTTCTATGAATCAAAAAATGAAAAAGCCAGCGTCATTGCGGTTGGAGAAATTGAAAATAAAGACTCTACAAAATATGGCATCATTAAAAATGAAGGTATAGAAAAAGTTGTAGATATGGTTGAAAAACCAAAGCCAGAAGTGGCTCCATCAAATTTAGCAATTACTGGCAGATATATTTTACAGCCAGAAATTTTTGAATATTTAGAAAAATTTCAATTGGGCAGTGGTGGTGAAATTCAGTTAACTGACGCCATGAAAGAAATGTGTAAAAAATTTCCTTATTATTACAAAATAATAGATGAATTGCGTTTTGATTGCGGTAATGTTTTAGGCTATTTAGAAGCCAATATAGCCTTCGCTCTAAATGACGAAAAAATTTCTAGTGATGTGAAAAAAATTATAAAAAAATATTCAGTCTAAAAGCCTCCTTTGCAAAAGGAGGTGGATCAAACGCTTTAGAGTTTGAGACGGAGGACTTATTTATTAACCCAAGAGGATTTGACTTAAATCTCCTTTCCCCCGCTAAAGCTGCTCACTCCACCTTTTGCAAAGAGGGCTTTAAAATTTAAATTAAATGTATATGAAAACCAAAACCGCTATAGTCTTCCCGGGTCAAGGATCTCAATTGGTAGGAATGGGTAAAGATCTATTCGAAAATTTTTCTTCAGCAAAAGAAGTCTTCAAAACAGTTGATGAAATTTTATCTATAAATTTATCCAAAATAATGTTTGAAGGTCCAAGCGAAGAATTGACCAAAACAGAAAATACTCAACCAGCTTTAATGGCTGTTTCAATTGCTTTAACAACGGTTCTTGAAAAAGAATTTGGTAAAAAAATTGAAGATCTTTGTAGTTTCGTTGCTGGTCATTCTTTAGGTGAATATTCGGCACTTTGTGCTGCAAAATCTATTACTTTAGAACAAAATGCAAAACTTTTGCAAATAAGGGGTAGAGCGATGGCTGCTTGTGGAGAAAAGTCAGAAGGTGCGATGGCGGCAATTTTTGGTGTTGAAATTTCTGTAGTAGAAGAAATTGCTCGTGAAGCATCTGCTGGAGAAGTTTGTCAAGTTGCGGGTGATAATTCAGTTGGGCAAATTATAATTAGTGGCTCTAAATCAGCAATTGAAAGAGCTATTGAAATTGCTAAATCAAAAGGTGCAAAAAGAGCAATTGCTTTGCCAGTAAGTGGTGCATTTCATTCGGCATTAATGTTAGATGCTCAAAATGAAATGAAAATTGCTTTAGAAAAAGCTGAAATTAAATCTCCAATAATTCCAATTGTGGCTAATGTTACCGCTGCTTT
>CAMDRL010000040.1 GCA_945906835.1 Rickettsia typhi | reverse complement strand
GTTCACCAAATCACCAAAATTTCCAAATTTACCAAGAAATTTACCAAAAATTAATCGAATTTGACTCAAAAAAATAACAAAATTTCCCAGTTTTTGGGTTGCAAAAATTTTTGAGCTTAGGTTTTTTAAAAAGTTAGATTTGCAACGTCACCATAAAAGATTTTGGAAGAAAAAATTAAGGCAGAGCTTGAGCAAATTAAAATTCAAATTAGCAGCATTGTGGAAATGCATAATAATCTTTCAGAGGAAGCTAAATTAGCTGACCTGCTTGAAAATTCTGAACGCGAAAAATTCAAACATGGTGCCAGTAATTTCTTTTTAGTAAATTTGCGCGAACAAGATACCGCAGCTTCAAAAGCAGCTGCGATTGAAATGTATGAGAAATATCAAAGTACTTTGGCTGATTACAAAATGGCGGCGTTTTTAAATTAAAGCATTGCCAAAATTCTTTTTTGAAAAAGAGATCTTATTGTTTTTAAAAAGTAAATACCAAAATATTTTACGAAAGCTTGTTAAATTTTTTTTTACAATTATATTAAAAACTGTTCATCAAGCGCAAGTTTGAAGTTCTATGGTGATAAACACAATTCGAAATAGATGTACATGGACTCGGGGGCGGTACCCGACACCTCCACCATTCGTTTTTGCTGCGCTACAGCGCAATGAATTCAGCTTTCAATTTTGGAAGTTTATATGGGGGTGAATTAGCTTCGACATGCATGGTAAAGGGATTGTTTTTGCTCGGTTGAGACACTGCCGATTGTGTCAGCGCAAGCTGATAAAGTATCCGTTCAAAAAAAGTAAACGCAAACGACAATTTTGCCAATGATAATATCGAATTTGCTCCAGTTGCAATAGCAGCTTAGTATAAGTGATATTATCGGGGTTTGCCGGTTTTCCTTTCAACAGAAAAACCGGCTTAATTTTGTATTTCATTTTGACATACAAAATGGGGTTCCCCGCAAGGCGGGGCGCAACTAGTGTCGCGTTTCCTTAAATTTTTTTACAATCCTCAAATACGCTTACCCCATGCAAGATCTGATCGGTTATGATGAAATTATCGAAAATTCAATGCGTTCTGTGATTTTTGAAACTTTGAAGAAAATTGAAAAGACAGGTCTAATTGGAAAACATTATTTTATTGTTACTTTTCTAACGCGCTTTCCAGGAATTGTGGTGCCAAAAAAGTTGATGGAAAAATATCCAGAAGAAATGACTATCGCAATTCAGTATCAATATAGAAATTTGGTGGTTGAGAAAGATAATTTCAAAATTTCTCTAAGCTTTGAAGGAAAATTTGAAAAACTTGTGGTTCCATATAAGGCAGTTACATCTTTTTCTGATCCATCAATGAATTTTGGCTTGAAATTTAGTGTTAGTCACGAAGATTTTGAAAATTCTAACGCAGATGGAGAGTTTCATCCAGCCAATAAAAGCGAAACAAAGACCAAAAAATCTGATTCAGTTGATTTATCAGCCAAAGTAATCTCTTTGGATGCGTTTAGAAATAATAAAGATAAAGATCAATAATAAATATGCTTCATCAACTGTTTTTTTTGGCTCTTACCTACGCTATTTCAGCTGTTCCTTTCGGTTTGGTTGTGGCTAAGATATTTGCCAAAACAGATATTCGTGAATTGGGCTCAAAAAATATTGGAGCAACCAATGTTGCAAGAGTTGTCGGCAAAAAATTAGGTTTATTAACTTTAATTTTAGATGGCTCAAAAGGTGCTGTAATGGTTATTGCTGCCAGATATAACTTTTCTGAAATTGATAATTTACATTTATTTTTAACGCTAGTTTCTCTAATAGCGGTAATTGGTCATGTTTTTCCAGTTTATTTGCATTTTAAAGGTGGAAAGGGCGTTGCTACTACAATTGCAGTACTTCTAGCTTTGGATTTTAGAGTTGGATTTTTGGTGATTATTTTTTGGATAATGTCTTTTTTTATATTTAGAATTTCTTCCATATCTTCTCTGGCAGCAATTGCCTCTTCAATTGCTTTGTCATACTACTACAAAGCTCCAATCGAGCAAATTATTCTTTGTTGGATTTTATTTATGATAGTTCTAATAAGGCACAAAGAAAATATCTCGCGTCTTCTAATTGGTGAAGAAAGTTCTTTTTCCAAAGCTAAAAATAATGCTACAAACGATACTAAAAATTAACCATCCCTCATGATTTTAGTTAAAAATCGCTTAATTGTTGCTTTAGATGTTGCTGATTTTGAATCGGCAAAGAATTTAGTTGAACAAATTTCTAATGAAGCAGTTTTTTATAAAATTGGCTTAGAGCTTATGATGAGCGGCTCTTATTTTAAGATGATTGAATGGCTAAAAAATAAAAATAAAAAAATCTTCGCTGATCTCAAACTTTACGACATTTCTGAAACTGTTGCGCGCGCTGTGAATAACTTATCACAATATGAAATTGATATCTTAACAATTCACACTGCAAGTTCTGATATTATGAAGCAAGCCGCCGCCAATAAGGGCAAAATGCAGTTAATTGGTGTTACGGTTTTAACTAATTTAGATCAAAATGATTTGTCCGAAATGGGCTTTGATAAAAAATTATCACTTGAAGAATTGGTTTTAAAGAAAACCAAAATGGCTATTGATTCTGGTCTTGATGGGGTTGTTGCTTCTGCCCTTGAAGCAAAAAACTTACGCCAAGAATTGGGGTATAAATTTTCTATTGTAACTCCCGGAATTAGATTGGAAAAAATTGCCAATGATGATCAAAAAAGAGTGGCAGATGTAAAAACTGCCTTACAAAATGGTAGTTCTTATTTGGTGGTTGGAAGGCCAATTACCCGCAGTGAAAATCCTCAATTAGCAGCACAGAAATTTAACCAACTTATTGGAGAAGTTGTTTAATGAATTTAGAAAAAATTTTACAACAATGCAAAACCATAAACGAAGTTATTGGAAATTCTGATTTAGAAATTTGTGATATTGAAATTGATTCTCGTTTGGTGAAAAAAAATTCAATATTTTTCGCTCTTCCAGGTAAGTCAAAAAATGGTTCTGAATTTATTTTGGCAGCTATTAAAAATGGTGCCGCTGTTATTGTCTCTGATGACTTTTCTATTTGTGATGAATTTGATTTAAAAAAAATTGTTAAAATAAAATCTTCTGACCCTTTCGAACTTTTAGTAGAATTTTTAAAAATTTTCTATTCGCCACTTCCAGCTAATATTTACGCAGTTACAGGAACTAATGGAAAAACCACAGTTGCTGAATTTGGGAGACAAATTTTACAATTTTTGGGGAAAAAATCAGCTTCTATTGGAACTCTTGGTGTTGTAAGCAATGTCGATCAATCAGTTTTGCAAAAAAGCATTTTAACCACGCCAGACATTGTTTCTTTTTATAAAAATTTAGCAGTTCTGAAGCAAAATGCTGTTGATGATGTTTTTATCGAAGCCAGTTCAATTGGTTTGGAACAAAAAAGAATTGCTGGTTTAGAAATTTTAGTTGGTGCTTTCACAAATTTTACACAAGACCATTTAGATTATCACAAATCAATGGCTGAATATTTTGAATGCAAAATGTTGTTATTCAAAAATGTTTTGAAAGATGGTTCAAATGTGGTTTTAAATTCTGATATTCCTGAGTTTGCAGAAATTTTAAAAATATGTCAGCAAAAAAATCATAAAATTTTTACTTATGGTTTTAAAAATTCTGATTTCAAAATTTGTGAAATTAAAACTAAAGATTTGCAGCAAGAAATTATTTTTGAATTTAGAAATAAAAAACATGTCATCAAATTTGATATTGCTGGTGAATTTCAGGCTTACAATATCTTATGTGTTCTTGCCGCTGTGATGTCAAAACATGAAATGTCGAATGAAAAATTAGAAATTTTATTAAAAAAAATTTCACAAATTGAGTCTGTTTCTGGAAGAATGCAAAAAGTGACTACTTTAGAAAATAAAGCTCAAATTTTTATTGATTTTGCCCATACGGCAGATGCCTTGGATAAGGTTTTACATTTAGCTCGAAAACTTACGGATTCAAGGGTTTTAGTTCTGTTTGGCTGTGGTGGAAATCGTGACGCAAAAAAGCGTCCCATCATGGGAAAAATTGCTTGTAAATTAGCTGATTTAATAATCATAACAGATGATAACCCCCGCTTAGAAGATGCCTCTATGATTAGAAAAGAGGTTTTATCTGGCTGTGATCTCAAAAAAACTATTGAGATTGCTAATCGTAAAGAGGCTATCAAGCAAGCAATTGCAATGCTACAGAATGAAGATATTCTGATATTAGCAGGAAAGGGTCATGAAAAATATCAAGTGATTGGTGATGAAAAATTTGAATTTGATGAAGAAAAAATCGTAAAAAATGCCATACAATAATCCGCTAAATCCAGCTTTTGGTGTTGCTTTTGAAGATCTTTATGAAAGAGATGGTCTATTAAAATTAAATCAAAAATTTACAGAATTTCTGCAAAAAAAAGATGTAGAAATTTATCAGCAATTTCTTCTTTTAAAACAAAATCCTCAAACATTTTCTAAAGCAGATGAAGCTAATATTCTTATAGATGTAGCGCGTGTTTTGGAAGACTTTCTGGCTGATCTTTTTTTTATAAAAGAAGAAAATTCTTTGTTACAAAAAAAGCATCAAATTTATAAAAAGATTTATAAAATTAGACGCGATTTTGTGCAGAGAGTTGTGGCGAAGAAATTTAATGAGACATCATTGGAAGAGATCCTAAAACAATCCCATGATGATATTGGAGCACTCCTTCATCCTGAACTTGTCTCAGGATCTCTTTTTGGATTAAAAATTCTAGAAAAACTAAAAATCTCTTACAAAAACCTTGATGAATTAGAGATAAAATTAGCTGATGAAATTGATGAATTATTGCTAAATGAAAAAACTCTCAATCAAGAACAGAAAAAAAAATTAGAGCAATTAACTCTTTATTCTGCTTACGCTCTTTACAATAAATCTGGCAAAGATTTTCACAAAAATGGTGCTCTATTTATTTTGCCTCAAAAAACTGATCAACAGAATTTAGTTTCCATAAAGCCCTTGGAAAAAATAATCAATCGTGATGGCTTTAACCTTACAGATCAGGGCTTTTCATTAAATAGAGTTTTGGGCGAAAGTAATTATTGTATTTTTTGTCACAACCAAAATAAAGACTCTTGTCGCACTGGAATCAAAGAAAAAAACCAAGAGAATTGTAAATATGATGTTTTGAATGTTGAGATGCATGGATGTCCACTGGATGAAAGAATTTCTGAAATGAATTTTTTAAAATCAGAGGGCTTGTCAATTGCCGCTCTTAGTATCGCTGTGGTAGATAATCCAATGATTGCAGGCACGGGACATAGAATCTGTAATGATTGTATGAAATCATGTATTTATCAAAAACAAGATCCTGTAGATATTCCACAAATTGAAACAAAAACTCTCAGAGATGTTTTAGCTTTGCCTTATGGTTTTGAAATTTATTCGCTTCTAACGCGCTGGAATCCTTTAAATACCTTATCACCAGTTCCCCAAAAAAAATCTGGTAAAAAAATCCTAATTGCTGGCCTAGGGCCTGCTGGCTATACTTTGGCGCATCATTTACTCAATGATGGTCATGAAATAGTGGCAATTGATGGTTTAAAAATTGAACCTCTTGATGCGGAAATTTCTGGTATTGATATTTTTGGTAATCGTAAAAAATTTAAGCCAATAAAATTTGTTAGTGAAATTTATGAACCGCTTTCAAGTCGTTTGATTTACGGTTTTGGAGGTGTTGCTGAATATGGAATTACGGCAAGATGGGATAAGAATTTTCTAAAAATTATTCGTCTACTTTTAGAGCGTAGAGCAAATTTTCGTATGTTTGGTGGTATTCGCTTTGGTTCATCAATAACTGAAAAAATTGCTTTTGAAGAATATGGTTTTGACCATGTGGCACTTTGCATTGGAGCTGGTCGACCAAATATTATCGACATTAAAAATAACTTCGCTAAAGGTATTCGTTCAGCTTCTGATTTTTTGATGTCGTTACAACTTACAGGTGCATTTAAAAAAGAACTTTTCACAAATTTACAAATCAGAATGCCAATTCTGGTATTGGGTGCGGGCTTAACAGCAATGGATACAGCGTGTGAGGCTCAAGCTTATTATTTAATTCAAATAGAAAAATTTGCTGATAAATATAAAAAATTAAAAGAAATTTTTGGTGAAGAAAAAATTTTACAAGAGCTAAATGAAGAACAACAAATCATCGCAGAAGAGTTTTTGAAACATGCGGAGGAGCTTGAAAATACTTATGAAAAAGCTGCTTTGTTAAAAAAATGGGGTGGTGTAAAAATTCTTTATCGTAAAAAAATTCAAAGCTCTCCTTCTTACAGATTCAATCATCAGGAAGTGATTAAGGCTTTTGCAGAAGGTGTTGAATTTGTTGAAAATGTTACG
Source organism: Rickettsia typhi (assembly GCA_945906835.1). Classification (GTDB taxonomy): domain Bacteria; phylum Pseudomonadota; class Alphaproteobacteria; order Rickettsiales; family UBA1997; genus UBA2645. The sequence goes on along the minus strand of CAMDRL010000040.1, from coordinate 3,062 downwards.
CCTTTAGAAGCTGTTTTAGATCGCTTCGATCATATTGAGGCTTTGAAAATAAAGAATGAACAAGGCTTAGAAAAAACCTTTAATTGTAAATCTCTTTTTATAGCAGCTGGCACTTCGCCAAATATATCGCCAGTTTTAGAAGATGGTTTGGATTTTGAAATTGATGGAAAATATTTTGTTGAAGTTGATGAAAATGGTAAAAAGGTAGCAAAAAGCAGCAGCGCCAGACCGCAACAATTTAGTATTTTAACCAAAATTGATCAAATAACCAAAAAATCAGTAAGTTTTTTTGGAGATCTTCATCCAAGCTTTGAAGGAAATGTAGTTAAAGCAATGGCAAGTGCGAAGCTCGGACATAAAAAAATTACTGAAATATTAAGTAAAACTCCTCTTAAAAAGGAGAAATTTTTAAGCTTCCAAACCAAAATAAATCAAGAATTTCTAGTTCAAGTTCAAGAAATCAACCAACTTTCTCAATATGCCGTAGAAATAGTTGTAAAAGCACCTCTTTTAGCAAAACAAACGCAACTTGGACAAATCTTCCGTCTGCAAAATTACCACACTTTAGCTTCAAAAATATCAGGTCAAACTTTGGCAATGGAAGGAGTAACAGCTACGGCTTTAACAGTTGATAAAGAGCAGGGTTTAATTAGCGGAATCATCATTGATGCAGGTGGCTCAAGTAGTCTAATCAAAAATTTTAAAATTGGCGAGCCATTAATTTTTATGGGACCAAGTGGAAAACCCACTGAAATTGCTAAAAATGAAACTGTGATTTTGGTTGGTGGAGGCAGAGGAAATATGCCTTTAGCGGCAATTGCTAAAGCTTACAAAGAAAATGGCTGTAAAATTATTTTCTTCGCTGGATATCGCAAAAATTCTTTTGTTGTAAGACAAGAAATAATAGAAAAATTTAGTGATGTAGCAATTTTTGCCATTGAAGATGAAGAGCCTAATTTAAAATTAAATAGGTCACAAGATTTTCAATTTAAAGGCTCTGTTACTGAAGCGATGGTTTCTTATGGTCTTAAAAAAATTCCTAATGTCATTTTCGATTTTCAGGAAATTGATCGAGTTTTTGTTATTGGCAATGAGCGTATGTCTTATGAAATTTCCAGAATCCGTCACGAAGAATTAGAAGAAGTTTTAAATCCTCATCATATTGCAATTACAAGTCTCAACGCACCAATGCAATGCATGCTAAAAGGTGTTTGCTCGCAATGTTTGCAAAAAAGATTTAATGAAAAAGATGGTAAATGGGAATATTTTTATGCTTGCGCCAATCAAGATCAAAAAACTGATTCACTTGATTTTAAGCATTTAAAATGGCGCTGTGAGCAAAATTCTTTATCTGAGAAGATTACCAAGATGTGGTTGGAAGTTATTAACTAAAAGCTAAAAATACCCAATGTCTCCCTGAGTTTGTTAAAGGGTGATTAAAGCCCAAGACCTAAATCATCCTTCGACAAGCTCAGGGAGACATCTAAGTAATAACCAAAAAGTTAGTTAGCTACAGTCACAGCTCTTCTGTTTTTAGAAATAACGCTTTCTTCACTTCCAAAGTAAACGGGATGTTCTTTGCCATAAGATACTGTTTTAATTCTTGAGGTTTCTACACCACCTGAAACTAAATAATTTTTAGCAGCAGTAGCTCTTTTATCACCTAAAGCGATGTTATATTCTCTAGTTCCTTTTTCGTCACAATGTCCTTCAACGGTAATTTTAACTGAAGCGTCACTTTTTAACCACAAAGCTTGAGTATCAAGGATTTTTTTAGCATCAGAAGAAAGTTCTGCTGAGTCATAAGTAAAAAATACACGATCTTGCACTTCAACTTCTGATTCTTCTTCTGCAGCTGCTTTATTTAACTCTTCAGCTTGTCCAGCATTTTCAATTGGTTGATAAGCTTGATCTTTTGCTGTATCTTCAATTTCAAAATTATCTTTCTCAGCTTCATTTTTGTTGATAGTATTTTTTTTGAATACAGATCCGCAAGAAGTTAGCAAAAAAATAGAAACTAAAATTAGTAATTTTTTTAACATATGACCTCAGTTATTGGTTTGAAAAATTGTTGAATATCACTATGTAAATATGAATGATTACGATGTGGAAAAATTTAATGTTTAGTTATCTAATGTCAAGAAATGAGAGTTGATTTAAAATAATTGTAATAAAATCTTGCAACAACTCATCAATATTGGTATTGTGTTGACCAATGTATAAGAATTAATAAAATTAATTTAGGTAATATGTCACAGAAACAAAGTTTTTTTTCAGGCGCGATAAATAATTTTAAAGAGACAGCCTTAGCTACCTTGGCCTCTTCAGATCCTAAAAAAACTAATAAGTATCAGCAGTTTTCTGAAGATGTGATGCGTATTGCATTAGAGGGTTTTAAGCGCCATCAAAATCCTAATGATCCTAAGCAGGCGGAGTTAATTGAAAAATGGCAATATAAAATAGAGAGCGGTCAGCTTCTTGATGAAGCTATGTGTAGCAGGATGATAAATGATCTTGGTACTCTTATTGGTGGTGAAGGTGGTAAGAAATATAAAGAAGATGCTAATAAACTTGTTTCAGATTTGAATGGAGAGATTAAAAAAGTTGGTATAAAAGATGAAGAAATTTGGAAATATCAGCTTTTGCAAGTATTCGCGATAATGACTCCTTTAGGTGCTTTTTCAATTGCAGGGGAAGTATTTAACTGGCTTGAGCCACTTTTGGATATTTTTGGTCCAATTCTTGGTGAAGGTGGTATTGCGCAAGGAATTGCTGATGCTTCGACCAGTAAACAATTAGGTCCATTTGGTAAATTTGCTGAGTTGATAAGATTTGATGATGCTGTGAAAACTGTTTTAACAAAAACTCCAATATTGAGTAATATTATTGAAGTTGCTAGTGCTATTACCACTAGTGAGAATGTGCAGCTTTTGGGTGCAGAAGTTTCTCCAGCATTAACTGGATCAGAGCTTTTGATAATAGGAATTGCAGGCGCTGCTGTAATTTTAAATGCTGGCGATGAATTAGATCATCGTAACAGCAAAAAGGAGTTAGATGCAAAA